>JBBITI010000019.1:0-56306 GCA_037440885.1 Dehalococcoidales bacterium
TGTACCGATTCATGGAGAATACCGGCACCTCCACCTCCACGGCAGACTTGCCGAGTTGGTAGGAGTAGCCCCGGAGAATATCTTTATTCTAGAAGACGGGGATGTGCTGGAATTAAGTCCTCAGGGCGGCCGGAAGACTGAAAAAGTATCCGCCAGCCATGTTTATGTTGACGGGTTAAGTGTAGGCGACATAGACAGCGTCATTCTGCGCGACCGAAAAACACTATCAAAAGACGGTATTGTCATGGTGGTGATCGCCTTGAACAGGCAAACCGGCAAACTGGTCGGCCGTCCCGACATTACATCACGGGGTTTCATAGACAGTGACGAATCCAAAGACATGATTGAAAAAAGCCGAGACCTGGTCGCTAGAGTCGTCGACCATGGCAGCGAACAAGCAGCCGATTGGGGTTATGTAAGTACGAAAGTCAAAGATTCATTGTCCAGATTCTACTATGAGCAAACACGACGCCGGCCGATGATACTGCCTTTCATGGTAAGCGTTTAATCAAACTAAAGGGATAACTATAATGGCACGCAAGAACGCCAGGGTAAGGAATAAACCACGTCCGCTATGGATCCGCTTCTTACGTTTCTGGTTTCGCGTGATTCGCTTTTTCTTCATCCCCCCGGGACTCTTCATCACACTGGCAGCAGCAATTGCCGGTGTCACCTGGTGGCAATGGATAAACATCACCACCTGGGTTACAAACACTGTAAATACCATCCTGGATATTTTCGGTTGGGGTTTGATCTTCTTATTTCTAGCCATCTTTACAATCACGATACTGGCGATCCGGCGCCGTTTGTCAGCCCTGTGGTACGGATGGCGTTACTGGCTGGCGATCATCGTTTTTATGTTTGCCGCATGGGGGATCCTGGCTTTCTTTGAACTCGGCGGCTTCATCGGTATGGGAGTAATCGGCACGCAGAACTTCATCGGAGGACTGCGGGTCTTCGGAATTATCGTGATCGGCATCATCCTATTAGCACCAATCCCTTCCTGGAGATTAACACACCGGGTGGCTTCGGGAGCAGTAAACCAGACCAGGAGATGGCGAGCCGCCAGCCCGTCTTTACCCGGCATGAGAACCCAAGAGCGCGGTTCTGATTTCCGTCCGACCGCTTCACCTCAGAAAACGAAGGATCCAACCGGTAAACCGGAACCATATCAAGTAGCTCCAGTTAAAGCAGAATCGTCGCGTAACAGCGAGGAAAGACCAAATAAAGAAGAGCTGAAACAGGTCGCCCAGGAAGTTTGGAAAAAATACGGGGAATCACCTTCCACCCTGGTAATTGACGGATGGAAACTGCCGCCAACCGACATATTGGATACGTCACCGGAAGTCGTGTTCAGTCAGGCAGACAATACCCGGAGAGCCAGGCTCATCGAGGAAGCACTGGAGAGCTATGGTGTTGAAGCTAAAGTTGTCCAGATTAATACCGGACCAACGGTCACCCAGTTCGGGGTCGAACCCGGTTGGGACCGTAAAATGCGCGAGTTCAAGGAGAAAGACCGCGACGGCCATAACCGCGTGCGCCAGGAAGAGATATCAAAAACCCGGGTAAAGGTGGAACGGATTAATTCCCTGGCGAATGATCTCGCATTAGCCCTAGCCGCACCCACAATCCGCATCGAAGCTCCCATCCCCGGACAATCTCTGGTAGGCATCGAAGTCCCCAATACCGTTTCTACCAGTGTTACTTTACGCGGGGTAATCGAGACCAGCACTTATCAGAAGATGGTAACCAAATCCAAATTAGTCATCGCCCTCGGGAAAGGTGCCGGTGGCGAAGCTGTCGCCGGGGACCTGGCGCGCATGCCCCATCTGCTTATTGCAGGAGCAACCGGCAGCGGTAAAACAGTCTGCCTGAATACAGTTATCTGCTCACTCCTCCTAGCAAATACACCTTATGACTTGCGTTTTGTTCTGATCGATCCCAAACGGGTCGAGTTGACCTCATATAACAGCATTCCCCATCTGGTAGCTCCGGTTATCGTAGAGGCCGAGAAAGCAGTCGAGGCTCTGAGGTGGCTAGCCCAGGAAATGGACCGCCGTTACCAGAGACTACAGGGATCCGGAGCGCGCAGTATTGACGGCTACAACAAGACCCGGCAGGGAGAACAAAAAATGCCGTACCTTGTCCTGGTAATCGACGAATTAGCCGACCTCATGATGCAGTCCGGTGACGAGGTTGAAAGAATACTGTGTCGCCTTGCCCAATTATCCCGGGCTGTGGGTATCCACCTGGTAGTAGCTACCCAGAGGCCGTCGGTCGACGTGATTACCGGATTGATAAAAGCCAACTTTCCCACCCGGATCAGTTTTGCGGTTAGTTCTCAAGTAGATTCCCGGACCATCCTTGACGGGGCCGGCGCAGAAAAACTGCTGGGTAAGGGAGACATGCTTTACATGCCCCAGGAAGCATCCAAGCCAAAAAGACTACAGGGGTGCTATGTTTCCGATACCGAAATCGAAAGGCTGGCCTATTTCTGGAACAACCAGAAGCGGGATAGTCCATCACTGAGGATTGATGCAGTACCGACTGCAGGCAAAGCGATCCCTTCCGGCGGCTCACTCAGACCTACCTCGACTGACGACCCCCTCATGGAGGAAGCCCGGATAATCGCCGCCGAACATCCTCAGTTATCAGTCTCCTATCTACAACGGAAATTACGCATCGGTTACAACAGAGCCGCCAACATCGCAGAAAAATTGCAGCAAGAGGGTTTCGGACCAGAAAAACCGGGCTACGGCAGGCGCAGCACCACTGACGATGATGCGCCAGAAGAAATCTAAACGGATTCTCAGGTGGACTGCTTTCGTCCGATCTTCACAAAGATCAGGATGAATGCGGCTACAACAACAACCAATATACCGATAACCACCCATAACACTACCGGTGCGCTTTTTATTCTCAGTTCATAGCCCTGGATCATCTGGTAATCACCTGAGGTGGCAATAATCCGTAGATGCTGGACACGCCGTTGCGTAGTCGAAGTGGGATGGAAATATACATCGACTAATCGCACATTCCCCGGTCCGAGCGATGGAACCACATCCGGGCTAAACTCAATTGACCAGCCTTCGATAGTATCCGCGTCGAGCTGTATATTCGTCAGTGCTTCCCGGCCAAAATTTCTCAATTCGAGGGAGTAGTGGTTATCTCTGCCTGCGGATAATTCCAGTTGATAGCCAGTGTTCACAAAGGACATCACCAACGCATGTTTTTCTTGAGCTGCGGCATTTTGCGGTAGCAGTAGACAAACGAATAAGAGTAGAAAACACCAGATCATTTTCTGTTTCATGGTTTTACCTGCAACCTTTAAATTCATTATTACCGGAAATTTTCACGATACACCAGATATCTGGTTCTCGGAGTTATGTTAACCAGGAGTGAAGATCAAGAAAATTCTCCAGTATTTATTACCCGGTTTTCCTTTCCTCCAGCCGCTTCCTCTTATCCTTGTCACTCCGCAATTGGTTGATCCGTTTTAAAATTGCTTCTTTATAAACACGCCCGATCGATTTACCATGCTGGGGTATCTTTTCCTTCTTTTTTTCCAAGCGTTGCTCACGATTTTCCTGACGGGTAACGATTTCTTCTTTCTGCATCTCACTCATTCTTATGCTTCCTCGGTATTACTTTCAAAGTCTGATAAACGTTGTCCGGTTCCATTTTAGCAGCTTCTTTACTCGCTGTTGAAAAATCGACCGGGGTAATCGGCACTAACGGTTCTTCCAATGCCCGGCGTAACTCGATAATACGGTCACGCAATAAAGCAGCTCTCTCAAATTCCAGATTTTTAGCTGCAGTTCTCATCTGATATTCCAGGTCTTTGATCAACCGGGCAATATCGTCTTTGAGGACAGGTATCGGAGCAGCCTCGTATTGAGCTTTACTATCGGCAACGACTCTTACTCTATCGGTGATATCTTTGATAGCCTTGCGAATCCCTTGCGGCGTTATACCATGTTCCTCATTATACTTTTCCTGGATATGCCGCCGCCGTTGAGTCTCCCGAATCGCCCTCTCCATAGACACAGTCATCCGGTCGGCATACATGATGACATGACCGTCCACATGACGGGCAGCTCGACCCATCGTTTGAATCAGCGCCCCCTCGGAACGCAAATAACCTTCCTTATCGGCATCCAGAATAGCCACCAGCGACACTTCAGGCAAGTCCAGACCTTCACGTAACAGATTAATACCTACCACGACGTCAAACACTCCCAAACGCAGGTCACGCAGTATCTCGACTCTTTCCAGGGTAACCACTTCCGAGTGCAGATAGTGCGTTTTAACGCCCATTTCCTTCAGGTAATCGGCCAGTTCTTCAGCCATCCGTTTCGTCAAAGTCGTGACCAGGCAGCGTTCGCCGCGGGCTACCCGCTTTTTAATTTCATCCATCAGATCATCTATCTGGCCTTTAGTCGGTTTGACTTCTATTGTTGGTTCCAGCAGACCGGTTGGCCGGACCAGTTGTTCAATGATCTGCTGACTGACACGACGTTCGTGGGGGCTCGGGGTAGCCGAAACATAGATAGTTTGTCGGATACGCTGTTCAAATTCTTCAAAACTCAAGGGCCGGTTATCGAGAGCGGAAGGCAGGCGGAACCCGAAGTCAACAAGGGTCTGTTTCCGGGAACGGTCGCCACCGTACATACCGTGTATCTGGGGAATAGACATGTGGGATTCATCGATAAAAAGCAAAAAGTCATCCGGGAAATAATCGAGCAGCGTCCATGGTGGACTGCCCGGAAGGCGGTCAGTCAGGTGCCGCGAATAGTTTTCCACTCCAGAACAATAGCCGGCTTCACGCAACATTTCGATATCATAGTTGGTGCGAGACTCCAGTCGTGCGGCCTCAAGCAGCTTATTTTCCTTCTTTAATACCTCCAACCGGTCCCGCAATTCCTCACGAATCGCTTGAATGGCGCGTTCCAGTTTATCTGGAGAAGTGACGAAGTGTTTTGCGGGGTAAATGGACACCATATCAAGAACAGCTATCAATTCTCCGGTTAAAGGATCGATTTCCACAATCCGTTCTACTTCGTCGCCAAAGAATTCGATGCGCAGGGCTAATTCGTCATAGGCCGGTTGTATCTCGATGGTATCTCCTCGAACCCGGAACTTACCACGGGTAAAGTCGATATCATTCCTTTCGTACTGCATATCTACGAGGCGATGCAATAGTTTATAGCGATGATAGGTCTCTCCCTTCTTGATAGTCAACACGAACTTGTAATACTCCTCGGGAGAACCCAGTCCATATATACAGGAGACCGAAGCGACGATAATGACATCCCTTCTTTCAAACAGGGCACGAGTCGCAGCATGACGCAACTTGTCGATCTCGTCATTGATGTCCGAGTCTTTTTCGATATACGTATCTGTTTGTGGTAAATAGGCTTCGGGTTGATAGTAATCGTAATAACTGACGAAATACTCAACCGCATTGTTGGGGAAAAAATCTTTGAACTCGCTATAAAGCTGAGCTGCAAGCGTCTTATTATGACTGATGATCAAAGTCGGTCTCTGAGCTCGGGCGATGACATTGGCCATCGTAAAGGTTTTTCCGCTGCCGGTAACCCCGAGGATAGTCTGGTATCTCATTCCCTGCATGAGACCAGCGACCAGCTTCTCAACAGCCTGTGGTTGGTCGCCGGTCATTCTAAATTCGGAGGTTAAATCAAAATCAGGCATCTTTTTACCTTATCGACGATAGCCATCTAAGTGGGGCAAAACGGGGTTTATGGCGATTACCGCCAGGGATTCTTCTCATTTGCAGCAGTAACGATCAGCCGGGCGGCAACGTCGTTGTTGAGATAACGGGTGTTGACGACTAGATCATATAATATCGGATCATCGAAATCTTTCTGGAAAAAACGTTGTAAGAAGGCACGCCGACTGGCATCGGTTTCCGTGACATATTCAGATGCGCCACTGCGGTCCAACTGTCTTTCCGACATGATTCTGTGTATCCTGTCTTCAACAGGGGCAATTACCAGGACATGTAATACCGATTTATTATTACGCAAAATATGCTGGCTGCCTCGCCCCACAATGACAATGTTTTGTTCCAATGCCAGGTCCTTGACCACTGCTTCCAGAGCAGATATGTATTCCGCATCGTCGAGAGGTTCTTCCCACGTCCGCGAATAGGCACTTTCAATTCTACGGGAACCGGAGAGTATATTGCGAATGCGCTCAAACAGACCTGGTGGCATTTTTTCTTTTGCTTCAATCTGCTCTTTCGGTCGATTCAGCAAACCAGCCACTTCGGCAATGACCTGCCTGTCAACATAATCCCCCTGGATTAACCGGGCAACTTCCCGGCCAATCTCATATGCACCACTCCCTGTTAAGCCTCTTAGCGTGATAACCGGCATTTCTCTCCTTGTTTCACCATAATGTATATATTATTATGCGGTTCGGGGTCAAGAACCATCTACATCACGATCTGGTTTTTTAACATCCGGTTCAAAACGATGGCTGAAATTAATGATGACAACTGTAATGCCCGAGGTTTGGAAAGATGTACATTAACTCCACATCTTTATTAAGTATAATCAATTGTTGCCGGTCGGATACCTGATAGTTGTCCAAAATACCTCAGGAAAATTTAGACATGAAAAAACAACCTGATTGCCCTGAACAACCGCATTATTTTTTTTCCTATTTCTCCGGTAATTTTCCTACGGAAGAATTACCAAAATAAACCTTGGTATGCGGAAATGGTATTTCGATCCCTTCCTGTTCGAAAGCCTTCACCAATCTTTTTCTGATTTCGCCCATGACCGCCCATTGCTCTATCGGTTTAGTGTCGCCTGTAATTTTTAACTCAATCCCGGAATCGCCAAGCTTATCTACCCGCAGGACAGCCGGAGTTTTGATTATTAACGGAGCCCATAGTGATTCTTCAGCCATTTCACTGCATACGCGGTTAGCTACCACGATAGCGCGATCCAGGTCGGTGCCATAAGCAACACTGATATTGAGATTGACCCTGGAAAAACCCTTCGTGAAGTCACTGGCGACCGTGATCAATCCGTTTGGGACAGTGTGAACAACACCGTCAATATCTCGAACAATTGTTCTTCTCAAATTGATATCTTCAACCAGGCCACGAATACCGGCAATGCTAACAACATCGCCGACCCGGAACTGATTTTCCGTGACAATAAAAAAACCGGCGATCATATCTTTTACCAGACTCTGAGCGCCAAGACCCACGGCAATACCGACCACCCCTAAACTGGCAAGCGCCGGGGTAATATTGATAAATTCAGATAAGATAATAAAAATAGCGATAACAATGATGAATACCTGTAGTGAAGTAAGGATGACTGAAGATAAAGTATTAGTTCTCTTTAGGGCTTCTTCCAGTGACTGTTCAGGAGGGCGGCGGGATAACAGGACTTTAATACCTTTAGAGACGATCACACCGACAGAAAATAAAACTATGATCGTGACTACAATAACCAGTGTGATCCTGGTACCATAGGTCAAAACCCAATTTTTATAGGCATCAGCCTGAATTTCGTAAAGTCCCAGAACAACAAGGCTGGCCGCGATACCGACGATAAAGGGCGATACTAATCTGATAAAAAAGATGAACCAATCGTCGATCGGAGTATTGGTCCGCGAAATCACCTCCATTTTGAACCAGCGAAATAAGGCGTCGATTGCCATACCGATCGCCATCGCTCCAAGTATTATGAAAAACAGGTGAAATACTCTCCTTATGACAAAATCGTAGTCCCCCTGGAAAGGTAAGAATACAAAAGTGAGATAACATCCTGCCAGTATGATCAAAACAAAGACAGGCCATTCGACGGCTTTAACGATTAGATCATCAAATTGAGTGCCTGTTTTCCGCGATAAGCGAAATAACAACTTTCTTATCAGGAAATAATAAACGAGAGCTAAACCAACAAAAAAGATAATAATAGTGATTGATGTCAGGATATCGCTCAAAAGAATCCGTTCGGTCAACATTACCTCAACTCCAGGCATCAATGAGGTATTGCGTTTTTCTATAAATAAACATATATTATTACAAGCGTATTACATACTGTCAAAAATGATACAAATCTCACCAGAATCAAGGCTAGAAGAGAGACGGGGAGATACAAAGAATGCACTGGCTGGATATCGTTCTCATAGTAATCCTGTTGATTAATGTTATTTTCGGATTCTGGCAGGGATTTATCCGGGCTTGTTTTTCTCTCGCCGGTATCGTGATCGGTATTATCCTGGCCAGTAACTATTATTCTTCTCTGGCGGAATCACTCGGTTTTATTTCAAATCCCGGTACTGCAAACATCGTAGCTTTCGTACTCATCATGATCGCCGTCTCGGTCGTGGCGATGATTACTGCATTGCTACTGAGAAAGCTACTGGAAGTGATCAAGCTGGGTTGCATTGATCGAATCGCCGGGGGCATCCTGGGACTGATCATCGGTACGCTTTTCCTGGGAGCTTTGCTAGCCGGCATCGTCAAATTTGTCGGTCAGGGAATTGTTACCGACTCCCTTATCGCCAGGTTCCTGCTGGACAGATTTCCCCTGATCCTCAGTCTTCTACCCAACGAATTCAAGGTTATCCGGGATTTCTTCAAGTAATTCAACCGCCGTTTATCATGAGACATCTTAATCGACTTCAAGCAAGGTAAAACCACTTTTATGATCGTGCCGTCGGGCGATATCAACCCCGGTGATCTCATAAAGGACCGCTTCACCCACCAACCAGGTTCGGATACCGGGACGTAAACACCCGGTCATAGTTTGACCGGAACGTCCGAGCGATCCATGGATATGGAGAACCGGTTTTTTCCCCTCCCCCAGCGCAAGCAACCCGACTGCCACGACTTCGTGGGCGCCATCTACGGGGAGCAGCATGGGGAGAGGCGGCATCTCATGCGAATTCCGGGGGCCGACAACGATTTCACCACTCCCCATTCCACCTATAAGAAACACCAGCGCTGTATCCACGTGTTTATCTTCGGCAAACCGTTCAATACAGCTCGGAACGACATCGCCGTCTTCCAGACGTAGTATAAACACTCTACCGGTACTACCCTGGGTTGCTTTCATACAAATCCTCGCATCAGTAAAATTTTACCCTGAGTATACCTGCTGATACTCTGTGTATCAATGCCTGCAAGCATATAATCGATTTTCAACAAGTGAGTCGACAGGACAATAGTGATATAATGAATCTGCCAGCATCAACAATCAGGAGGAAGTTCATTTAATGGATGAATTAAAGATATTCACCGGCAACGCCCACCCCGAACTTGCCCGGAATGTTGTTGACTACCTTGGTATCCCATTAGGCAAATGCGAGGTTTTTCAGTTCACTAATGAAAACATATTCGTGCGGATTCTGGAAAATGTCCGCTCCCGTGATACTTTCGTGATTCAACCGCTTGCTTCGCCGGTAAACCAGCACCTGGTGGAACTGCTGATCATGCTGGATGCCCTCAAACGGGCATCCGCAGAACGGATTACTGCAGTAATACCTTATTACGCGTACGGACGATCGGACCGAAAAGACCAGCCGCGCATCCCGATTACTGCCCGGTTACTGGCCGACCTGTTAACCGTTGCCGGCGCCAATCGTTTTCTTACCGTAGACCTGCACTCCGCCCAAATCCAGGGTTTCTTCAACATTCCGGTTGATGAGCTTACAGGTATGTACTTGCTGGTGGATTATTTTAAAAAGAAATCGTTCGGGGATGACCTTGTCGTTGTCGCCGCCGATATCGGTATTTCCAGGCGAGCACGGGATGTTGCCGATCGTTTGCATTCTCCGCTAGCTATCATGGAAAAACGACGGCCTGGTAATGACGGCCGCACCAGGATCATGACCGTTATTGGAGAGGTTAAGAACAAGGTTGCCCTCATCGTCGACGACGAGATCGACACCGCCGGCACATTGAGTAATAACGTCGATGCCCTGATCGAGAGAGGCGTAAAAGAAGTCTACTTCTGCGCTACTCACGCTGTCTGCTCCGGCCAGGCAATCGAACGAATAATAAAATCTCCGGTGAAAGAGGTCGTTGTTACCGATACTCTTCCCATAACGAAAAATAAAATCGACAAATTCACTGTTCTAAATATCGCGCCAGTGCTGGGAGAAGCAATTCACCGGATCCATACCGGACAATCGATCGGCGAGATGTTTAACAGCGGCAAACAGTGAAAACGCCCGCTGAACCATAAACCGTCAACACACTTACAGTACGGTAATAATTGATGCGATGATATTTGAACTAGAAACAGCAATTTGATGCATTCAAAGAACAATTACCAAAAAAAATAATAATTTACAGGGAAAGAAATGCTTAAATGGCTAGGTAGTCTTACGGACTCCAACGAAAAACAAATACAGCGGCTCCGTCCGTTGATCAACGAGATAAATGAATTTGAGAACGAATTTCAGAAACTGAGTGACGACGAACTGGCCGCGAAAACCAGCGAATTCAAAGCATTCGTCCAGGATGCTTCATCGAAAAACCTTGAAGAATTGCAGGAAAACCGGCGTCAAACTGACGAGGTAAAGAGTAAGCTCAACACTAACGACGAAATTGCACTTGAGGAGTTTAATGCCGAGATAAAGCGTCTCGAACAGGTAAAAGACCGCCTGGAAAAGGAGCAACAAGAGATTGAGAAAACAGCTCTTAATAAATTGTTGCCCGCAGCTTTTGCAGCCGTACGGGAAGCGGCAAGACGTACTATCGGCCAACGTCATTTTGATTCGCAGTTATACGGCGGGATTGTCCTCCACCAGGGCAAGATAGCCGAGATGAAGACCGGTGAGGGGAAAACGCTGGCCGCTACCCTGCCGTTATACCTAAATTCTTTAACCGGAAAAGGAAGTCACCTGGTTACGGTTAACGATTACCTGTCGCGGCGAGACGCCCACTGGATGGGCCCCGTTTACCATGCGCTGGGCGTGACCATCGGCGCAATCCACAGTCAGACCGCCGACTCTCATACTCCGTCCTTCGTCTATGACCCGTCATTCGAATCGACTGACCGGGCTTTCCGGCATCTTCGTCCCGTCGCCCGAAAGGAAGCCTACGAGGCCGATATAACCTACGGGACGAACAACGAGTTCGGGTTTGATTATCTCAGGGATAACATGGTTATCGAACTGGCGCAATGTGTGCAAAGGCCGCTGAATTACGCTATCATCGATGAAGTCGACAATTTACTCATCGACGAAGCTCGAACCCCCCTGATCATATCCGGTCCTGCTTCTCGGGACGACAGCAGATTATATTCTGAAGTCGAAGCTGTTGTTTCCCGCATGAAATCCAAAGTGGTACCGCACGAACCAGTCTCACCGGAAGAAAAAGAAGAAGAAGAAACATTCGAAGAAGTTTTCGATTTTATCGCTTACGAAAAAACTCATACTGTGAAAGAAACACGGCGCGGACAAGAGATGTTAGCCAGATCTTTCCGCATGAGTGTGGACGACCTTTTCGGTGGTTGGGGGAGTGGGGTTACCCCTGAGGAAGCCAAAAGACGGAACGATATTGTTTCCATTTTTCATAAATCATTATTAGCACATGCCTGGTATCGGCGGGATCGCGAGTATATCGTTCAAGATAACGAAGTTATTATCGTGGATGAATTCACCGGTCGTCTCATGTTCGGCAGGCGTTATTCCGAAGGCTTGCACCAGGCAATTGAAGCCAAAGAACACGTCAGAGTGCAACGCGAAAACTTCACTTATGCCACGATTACGTTCCAGAACTACTTCCGCATGTACCGGAAACTAGCCGGTATGACTGGTACTGCTCAAACCGAAGCGGAGGAGTTCCACAAGATATATAAACTGGAGGTCGTGGCAATTCCGACAAACCGTCCGATGATCCGCCAGGACTTTCCGGATCGTATCTATAAGGATGAAAAGAGTAAATTCGGGGCAGTCATCAAAGAAGTTACCGGGCTTAATGCGAAGAAAACGCCAATCCTGATAGGTACCGTTTCGATTGAAACATCCGAGATGCTGGCAGATATGTTGAAGCGCAAAGGGATTGTCGCCAGAGTCCTGAATGCTAAACCAGAAAATGCGCAGAAAGAAGCGGAAACCATCGCCCAGGCAGGCCGTCCCGGTATGGTGACCGTGGCTACGAATATGGCCGGCCGCGGTGTAGATATCGTTCTCGGCGGAAAGGAGCCGGAACGGCCGGATACAGCGGACGCCCAGGTACTGAAAGAATGGGAGAAGGCGCACGCTCTCTGGAAAACAGACCATGATTTGGTTACAAAAAACGGAGGCCTGCACATTATCGGTACCGAGCGGCATGAAGCAAGGCGTATCGATAACCAGTTGAGAGGCCGGGCTGGCCGGCAGGGGGATCCGGGTAGTTCCCGTTTCTATGTGTCACTCGATGACGATATCATGAAACGCTTCGGTGGCGACCGCATCCGCGGTCTGATGGAAATGGCCGGGATGGATGAAGACACCCCGATCGAAAACAAACTGGTTAACCGGGCAATGGAAAATGCCCAGATCCGGGTGGAAGGATATCATTTCGACGTTCGTAAACAACTTGTCGAGTTCGACGATGTCGTTAATAAACATCGCGAGCTCATATATAACGAAAGGCGGAAAATACTCGGCGGTGCTGACTTAAAGGTAAACATACTATCCATTGTTAATGATGAAATTCACGAGATCATCGCTTCCCGCAACAACCGGGGTGCAGAAACCTGGGATATAGCCGGTGCTCTTGGCGATATCAACTCCATATTACCTGTACCTCCGGAATTCAATCCCAAAACCCTTGCTGCAATCAAACCCGAAGCACTTGAAGAAAAATTAATTGGTCTGGCTAACGAGATCTATAATCAACGAGAAGAGAAATTTACGCCACAAAATATGCGCCTGATGGAACGTTTGGTCATGATTCGGATTATGGATTCCTTATGGATAGAGCATCTTACGCTAATGGAACAAAAACGGCAGCAAGCGGCCTGGGCGGGGTTAAAACAAACCAAACCTGTTGACGAATACAAAAGACTGGGCAGCGAACAATGGGATCAGCTAATGCGTACCATCCGGCATGATGTTGCTCATACGATTTACCACGTTGCCGTAGTGCAGGAAGGACAGCGGACAACTCCGAAACAACCGGCGACATCCCCGATGGCCCAGGTCGTCCCGGCTCGTAACAATCCAGCTAAACCGGCAACATCCGGCGGTCGCAAAATAGGCCGGAATGATCCCTGTCCCTGCGGCAGCGGCAAGAAATATAAACACTGTCACGGGCAATCGTAATAAAGATTTTAAATATTGTCCGTTGATTATCACAGGCTGGAGGAGATATGGAATCCGTCCCGGGAGATAAATTGATCAGCGTTAGAGAAGCAGCGAAAGAATGCGGACGTAATCCGGAAACGATCCGGCGCTGGATATGGAGCGGTAAACTTCCAGCAGAGAAACTCGGTAATCAACTTTTCGTAAAAAGAGAAAACCTGCTACGATACCTCAGCGAACTCAACAAGGAAGAAGGAGTCAATCCTTCGGGAAAACAGGAAGGTTTACAGGTCCGAATCTCCGGAGAAATCCAGAACACGAAAAACAGGGTTGAAGCGGCGGAGAATATGCGAGTTTTACGCAACGAGATTAAGAAAATGACAGGTACCTTCGACATCGATGAATTGACAGACCAGCCACGAGGGAGTTTCAAATGAATCCGAAGGTTTGTGTTGACGCCAGTATCGTGCTCAGGTGGATGCTCCCCAATCCCCAGGAACAACTCGTTGAACCGGTGCTCACATCATGGACAAACAGAGAAATGGACTTGATAGCCCCTCCAGTCCTGGATATCGAAATCTCATCTGTATTAATAAAGTTAATTGACCGTAAGAAAATATCATCCAAACAGGGAGAAGCATTCTTCTCTTTATACCAGTCGATGGAGATCAGTATCATCAGTCCCAAAGAAATAGGAGCGCTGGTCTGGCGCATGATCCCGGAATATGATGGCGTCAGTTTCATCGATCTGCAATATCTCGCTACTGCCGAGCTGGCAGATTGCGAATTCTGGACCGGTAAACGAAAGCTATTTCACCATCTCAAAGATAGAAACCAGCGGGTCCGGTTCATCGGAGAACCTACGGCGGAGACGCAAGCTGAACCGCGGAAGACCGTTAAAACTGATTTCCCAGGTCTCTGGCGTGCGATTTGATACGGGTATCACGAACAAAAGACCTGCCTGCTCTTAATTCACCAATTACCCAACGAACTGGAATTACCGGTCAAACAAGGGACTCTCCGGGAAATTCCCGGTATTGGAGAAGCTAACGATTAAAGATTATCGAACTAGTAACAACCGGCAAATTGGAGTTTACCGGGTTATCTCACGGAGAACCCTGAAGGCTAGAGGAATAAACTAAAATTTATTTATGTAAGCGTAGTGATGAACAAGCCGGACTCAGACCAGAACAACACTCAGTCAGTAATCTCCGGGAAAGAAGCAGCCGTTCAGCACCTGGAGGATTCGTTGAAAAACGGCCGCAACTGGTTTGTTGCGCTACTTGAAGCGATCGGACTATGGACGAAAGCAGAAGAAACCTACAACGGCCGTAGCTACCGTTACCTGATATCAGGGGAAGCATTCGATTGGATGTTGCTCGCAGAGCGCTTGTGCGATACCGTTGGCTTTTTAATCCCTGATACGGAAAAGGAAGCTTTTGTTTTATATGGACAACCTCCGATTAACCTTGCACCGGAGAAATTCAAGGAACTGGTAGGAACGGCAAAATACCATCATTATCTTAATTATTTTTACGGAGTCACCACGGAAGAAGCCCTGGTACTGGCGGTTGAGGAAGAAATCTACAAAGAAAAAAGGGCCTGGGGATACGCTCGCGAAGACGAAGCCACTAACGAAGCTTACCGCCGCATCTATGGTACCACTTTCAGCATCCTGCTCCGTTGGTTCCGGACAGTAAAGAGACTGCCCAACACGCGCTCAATCGATCTTACTGAATTAAAGGAATTCGCCTACTGGCGTTTTAAGTACCGGTTGAAAATATGCGAAAAAGCCAAAGTCGCCAGCGATTCCCGGAAAGCGGTTAGCTGGCTACGCGAACACGGCGTAACCAGCTATATCCAGCGTCATGATATCCCCGAATTCATCATCGACATCCCCGATGATGTCGGATAACCGCGACAGAGTTTTGCCGTGTTATTTACAAAACTTTACCATGTCTTCGAAACGTTCTCTTCCGGAATAGACCGCATACTGCGGGTTAGCGGTATCGGGATAACCCAGATATATTCCCAATACAAGAAGTTTGGTATCGGGGATGTCTAATATCTTGCGTACGACATCAGGATAAGGTACCGCTTGTGCCGCCGGTGTTGTCCCCAAACCATAATTTACTGCCGCCAGCATTATAGTTTGCGCCGCTATCCCGCAGTCGAATACCGAATATACGTTGAGTCCCTGGCCCTGTTGTGTATAAAATGATTTTTCCGTCAGTATATAAATAACACAAGGACAGTCGTACATCCTGGCTCCCATTAACTGGCGTTCCCTGCGTAACTCTTTATCATCCCGGATACGGTCGGCATCCGGACCGCGCCGCATTGCGGGAAGCCGGGCATAGTAGGGATCGGGAAAGACCCTGGGGAATGCAAGGTCAGGGTTCGGATCTTCGCTTGCCTTCGTCATAAACCCCTGCCGGATTTCATCCAGTTTCTTGCCGGTGACCACAACGAATTCCCACGGCTGGGTATTTGCCCAGGAGGGCGATCTCAAAGCCAGTTCCATTATCTCCCGGATGATATTTTCCGGTACCGGATCTGGTTTGTATCCCCGATAAGTTTTACGTTTTTTGATTCCGTCAATCAAATCCATGAAACACAACTCCTTTTATATTTTATGAATGCAGTCTTGTCAGTTCCTGTTTTAACCGGGTTAGTTTCACATTGATTGAAATCAACCTGGCTTTCTCTTTAGTGACCACAGCTTCCGGGGCGCGGGTTAAGAACTGCTGATCCCGCAATCTGATCTCCAGTCGATCAGCTTCAGCCTGGTCCTGGTCGATCTCCTTTTGCAGACGCGCTCTTTCCGCTGCGATATCTACCATACTTGCCATCGGAATCACTACTTCCGCTTCCTTCAAAACGTTGACAATTACATTTTCTCCCGGTCC
Organism: Dehalococcoidales bacterium; assembly: GCA_037440885.1. Classification (GTDB taxonomy): domain Bacteria; phylum Chloroflexota; class Dehalococcoidia; order Dehalococcoidales; family UBA2162; genus JBBITI01. The sequence continues at coordinate 16,194 of JBBITI010000019.1, forward strand.
GGGCTGACGACGCTGCTGAAGGAAAGTTAATGGTTTTACTCGTGCCAGCGTCTCGATAGCCTCACATTCGTTATGGACCGCCTCAGTCAGGTCTCCGGCGTAAACCTGAGCGGTAACCCATACCCCACTCGCCACATTATGTTCCGCCCTTGTATTCCTGATGGATCGCGTTATGTCAATTACGGTTTCAATGATTTTTTCCGCAGAATCATCCAGTGCGTTACCATCCGACTCCGGATAGCTAGCGATCACGATGGACTCGATCCCCCGATTTTCATTGGCCCCGGTCCGCTTTAAGGACTGCCAGATCTCTTCGCTGACGAAGGGCATAAAAGGATGAAGCAGTCGCAACGAAACCTCCAAGACATGGACCAATACCGGGACCGTTGCCTTGTCCAGAGATGTATCCCGCATCCGGATTTTAGCCATTTCGATATACCAGTCGCAGTATTCTCCCCATAAGAAGTCATGAATCAGAGCCTGGCTTTCCTCGAAACGGTAGTTCGCTAGATGTTCATTTGCTCCTTTGACGGTACGGTTCAGGCGGCTGAGTATCCACCTATCTTCAACGTTCAATTTCCCACTGTCGATATCGAAATTTTTCCTTTCCGGTTCGATGCTGCGGATGACGAAACGAGCCGCGTTCCACAATTTGTTGGCAAAATTCCGCCCTGCTTCGAGCTTGGTTGTCGAAAGTCTACTATCATTACCGGGAGCGGTACCCATCAACAGCGCAAACCGCACCGCATCTGTCCCGTATTTTTCAATTAAAGGAACCGGATCCAGAACATTACCCCGTGTTTTACTCATCTTGTCGCCTTTATCATCGCGGATAAGACCGTGCAGGTAGACCGTACGGAAGGGGATATTACCGGTATCCTCAATACCCATGATTATCATCCGGGCGACCCAGAAGAACAGGATATCATAAGCCGTTTCCATAACCGAAGTGGGATAAAAATACCGCATATCTTCAGTATCGCCCGGCCAACCAAGAGTTGAATGCGGCCATAACGCTGAACTGAACCAGGTATCCAGAACGTCCGGATCCTGATGGATATTTTTTGACCGGCACCGCTCGCACTCGACAGGATCGGCAACCGAGACCGTGTATTCGCCGCAGTCCTCGCAGTACCAGGCCGGTATCTGATGCCCCCACCATAATTGCCGGCTGATGCACCAGTCACGAATGTTTTCCATCCAGTTGAGATACACTTTAACAAAACGATTGGGAATGATCGTGATCCGACCGTCCTCGACTGCCCTGATAGCCGGAACAGCAAGCGGAGCCATTTTTACAAACCACTGTTTGCTGGCTAAAGGTTCCACTATGGTCCGGCAACGCTGGCAATGACCGATAGAATGCACATACGGATCAACCTTCATTAATAGACCGTCTTTTTCCAGGTCATCCAGTACTGCCTTCCTCCCTGCGAACCGTTCCATTCCCTGGTACGGACCGGTATTCTCATTCAATGTAGCGTTTGGATTCATTATGTTAACTAATCCCAGGTCGTGACGTTGTGAAATTTCGAAGTCGACCGGATCATGCGCCGGCGTAACCTTGACAGCACCGGTACCGAAAGAAGGATCGATCGCCTCGTCCGCAATAATCGGGATAATCCGTTTTAACAGCGGCAGCACAAGCTTCTTGCCGATCGACGATGAATAACGCTCGTCGTCAGGGTTTACAGCCACTGCAGTATCGCCGAGAAGCGTTTCAGGGCGAGTGGTTGCCACGGTAATATCGCCGCTTCCGTCCAAAAAAGGATAACGAATGTAATAGAGGTTACCCTGGATATCCTGGTGTTCTGTTTCCAAATCTGACAGTGCCGTCGCACAACGCGGGCACCAGTTGATTATCCGTTCACCACGATAGATCAATCCCTTCTTGTATAAACGTACGAAGGCAGTTCTTACCGCCCGGCTCGGCCCCTCATCCATCGTGAAACGCAGGCGTGTCCAATCCATGGAGGCGCCGAGACGCCGGTGTTCTTCAATAATTTTATTGCGATATTTATTCGCCCATTGCCAGACCCGCTCAAGAAATTTTTCTCTTCCCAATTGATGACGATCAATATTTTCCCTAGCCAGTGTCCTTTCGACTACCACCTGGGTAGCAATGCCTGCATGATCCACCCCGGGAAGCCACAATGTCGGTTCCCCGCGCATGCGATGCCAGCGGACCATGATATCTTCGATAGTCGCCGTCAGAGCATGGCCGAGATGTAATTCACCGGTGATATTCGTCGGCGGCATGATAACGACAAATGGCTGCTTCCCCTGATCAATTGCAGGGGTGAAGAATCCTTTTTCAACCCAGAATTGATACCATTTTTCTTCACTTTTAGCCGGATCATATACTTTGGGCATTTCGTTGATTGATTCAGACATTTTCCGCCTTTCCCGGTCTTTCCATAAAATAAAAAAATATCCAGACTATTCAGTCCTGGACCAGGGGACAGGGTCGAATGGTTATATAAAAAGCCAAAATTACTTTACTCTATCCTTGAAAAGTCGCACAACTTTATCCAGTATCTTGTCAGCGACATCTCGCTTGCTCATGAGAGGTAACTCTTCCGTATTACCTTTCATATCGATAATCGTTACCTGGTTAGTGTCGACTGCAAAACCGGATCCCGGTACCGATACATCATTCGCACAGATAAAATCAAGATGCTTTGCTGCCAATTTCCTTCGTGCGTTGGTTATCAGATCCTGGGTCTCCGCAGCAAATCCGATCTTAATTAAATTTTCCGGTAACTCTAGAAGAAAATCTTCATTTTCTACCAGTTCCAGTAATAACTTCCCGCCGGTTTTCTTGATTTTATTTACTGCAGGCTCTGCAACACGATAATCGGACACCGCAGCGGCCATAATCAGCACATCAACTGAATTGCACGCCTCCAAAACAGATTCGCGCAACTGGCCAACCGTTTCCACTTTGCGCAGATCGTTGTAGATCCCCGTTCCGGGTGGGTCAATTGTAGTAATCAAATTGACGTATGCACCCCGATCACGGGCGGCAGCAGCCAGGGCGAACCCCATTTTCCCGGAAGATCTGTTACCGATATAGCGGACCGGGTCAATCGGTTCCCGGGTACCGCCGGCAGTTATCACGATTCGTTTTCCGGCAAGGTCACCGCTTCTTGATAAAACGCGATTGATCGCAGCGATTATGTCCGGTACCTCCGCCAGTCTTCCCTGTCCGGCACCACCCGACGCCAAGTGACCGACCCCGGGATCGACAAAAACAACGCCGCGGGCTTTTAATAGTTGCACATTTTCCTGGGTAGCTTTATTCTCCCACATTCCGGTGTGCATCGCCGGAGCAATGATGATCGGGGCTTTTGTAGCTACCACGGTAGTGCAGACCATGTCGCTGGCGATACCAGCGGCGATTTTAGCAATAATATCTGCCGTTGCCGGGGCTACTACTACAACATCCGCCGCTTCGGCTAATGCCACATGTTCGACGCTGAATTCACCACTCAGTTCAAACATGTTGTAGACCACCGGGCGTCCGGTAACTGCCCGAAAGGTCACCGGAGAAACAAACTTCATGGCGGCTTCAGTCAGTATTACTTCTACTTTGGCGCCAGCCTGGGTTAATTTACTTGCCAGGTCAGCCCCTTTGTAGGCGGCAATACTGCCCGTGATCCCAAGAACAATCGTTTTATTTGCCAGCATAACCACCTCCGGAACATGCAGGTCTCATTAATGCTTTCCGACCGACTCGTATTATTTATTCAACTGGTATATCAATTTTAACCCATAAAGCGTAATATCGCTATTGACGATATCGATCAGTTTAGTTCCGCTGGCAATCAGTTCGGCATATCCGCCGGTTGCCACCACCAGTGCTCTCTCCGGTAGTTCGGCTTGCACTCTTTTAATCAAGCCCTCCACCAGCCCGATGTAGCCAAATACGATGCCGGATTGCATCGCCGTAATCGTACTGGTACCGATCGCTTTTTCAGGAGCGATCAGTTCCACTCTGGGCAATGCGGCGGTGCGGGTATAGAGAGCCTGGGCAGCAATAGCGATACCGGGGGCAATCACTCCGCCGATAAAATCACCGTTACGGTCGACGATATCAAAAGTAGTGCCGGTTCCCATATCCACCACGATAACCGGTGGTTTATAGAGTCGACTCGCCGCCGCCGCATTGACGATACGGTCGGAACCGATTTCTCTCGGATTCGGATATGTGATCCGCACCCCGGTTTTCACACCCACTCTTACTACAAGCGGACTCACCTTGAAATAGCGGTGCAATAATTCTTCCCATGTTCCGACCAGCGGCGGTACCACGGAACAGACAACAGCTTCAGTAATATCACTTATCTTGATATGCTGTTGCCCTAATAAGACCAGCAACATGGCGGCATATTCATCAGGCATCTCATTGATATCGGTCGCCATGCGCCAGGTAGCGCGTAAATGCTCGCCCTCAAAATCTCCTAAAGTCACATTTGTATTCCCGATATCTATAGCTAAAAGCATGGCTCCTCCTGATCCACCAGCTAACTTTTTAGTGCTTTGATCACACGCGGTAATAAAGGCAACAAATCACCAGCAACCATCCCGGCATCACCCAGTTCACTCACGGCTATGTCTCCGGCTTTACCGTGAACAAACACTCCAGACAGCGCAGCCTCGAATGATGGCATTCTCTGCGCTACAAGCCCGGTAATAACACCCGCCAAGACATCACCCGTCCCGGCGGAAGCCAGCGCCGGATTAGCAAATGGCGACACTGCCGTACGCCCGTCCGGTGCGGCAATCACTGTATAAGCGCCTTTCAGGACGACCGTTTTTTGCCACTCTACAGCCTTTTCTCTGGCAATGTTGATGCGATTATTCTGGACCTGTTCCACCGTCATTCCGGTTAACCGGGCCATCTCACCCGGGTGCGGCGTAAGTATAGCATCAGCTTTCAGACGCTGCCACACAACGCCCTTTTTGCCGGCATCGGCTAGAATGCCGGCAAGTATATTGAGAGCATCAGCATCGATAACAACCCGTAAGTTGGGACGACTCTGATCGAACAAGACAGATTCGATTAATTGAGCCGCTCCTTCACTGCGACCTATACCGGGGCCAACCAGCAGAGCATCATAATTATCCAGTTCACTCTTTAGAATGAGTGGAGCCTCATGGCTTAACCCCCCTTTGCTTTCCGGTAACGGTAAAAATGTTGTTTCATGCAACTTGGATGCGAGGATCGGATGTAGTTCTGACGGAATAGCCAGAGTCACCAGGCCAACCCCGACACGCATTGCTCCGCTGCAGGCCAGAAAGGCTGCTCCGGTATAATTTCTGGACCCGGCGAATATCATTGCCTTACCGAAGGTCCCCTTGTTAGCCGTCAAGGGCCGCTTCGGGAGATTAACTTTCACCTTTTCCGGCGTGATCAATTCGATGTCACTATCGGCTGTTTCAGGATTGACGCCGATATCCACTACCTTGATCCGGCCGGTATACTCTGCTCCCGGCATGAGGAATAATCCGACCTTCGGAAAACCCAGGGTGATCGTTTCATCTGCTTGCAGGCAGTTAGCGTCAATTTGCCCGGTGTCGGCATTCATTCCCGACGGGATATCCAGGGCAAATATTTTCTTTGCCAGACGGCTATTTTTAACTATTCTTACGGTATCGATAATCTCGGAGAGCCGTCCGGATATCGGACGGTTCTTACCGATCCCCAGTAGTGCGTCTAACACCACGTCCGCTGAGATTAATTCGCGTTCTAATTGATCGAGTGCTGTAACACCGACATGGATAATCTCCAGTCCATGTTCCTGAGCCATGATCAAGTTCTTGTCGTTAACCGGTCTATCCCCGTAGGTAAATATCTTCACCCCAAAGCCATAAGTACGCAGGTAACGTCCGGCCACCAGGCCATCGCCCCCGTTGTTTCCCGGCCCTGCCAGGACAACTACAGATGACTTCCGGCCGGAGACGCTGTCACGGATCGCTTCGGCTGCTGCCCGGCCAGCATTTTCCATTAATACTTCGGTTGGTATACCGGCAGCAGCACAGCGTTGTTCTGCCTGTCTCATCTGCGCAACAGTCAAGATCTTCATAACTTATCAACAGCAAAAAACATACAAGTATTTTACATTATGTTCATGCCGGTTTCGATACCTGTGTTTGAGTCTAACAGTCTGTCAACGGGAGGTCAATAGCGAAGGTCATTATTGTGTCTCAAGACTGAAAAATACTGAGTTGTTTCGACATCGCATCCCAGTGAGTACCACGCCAGTAGATACGGCGGCATGAAGGACAGCGCATAAACACGGTCTGGGTCCGGTACACATAAGACGGAACCTGTTCTCGAACTTCCTCTTTGTTAATACTCTCCAGTTTCTGATTGCACACCGGACAAATTGAAAAAGCGTTAGTATTTGGATCAAGGTGAAATTGTTTTATCACCTGGGAAATTTGCTCTACGATATTGTCATTCAGAATCAACATCGCTTTTATGTTCCCGTTGCGGATTACTCCCCATTGCATCAAACGGGTATCCCGTGTAAGAATAACCCGTTCTTCATGTAATGCCTGCAAAATGATTGCCGCATCTTCTTTTCCCCGGAAAAAGACCGCATCAAACCCTGAAATACGCAGCCACTTCGCCAATTTACCGACGTTAGTATCAACGATAAATTTCATAAACAGAAATTATAATTCCAGTATTAAAGTGACTTCTCTGTGTATCTCTTTTGCCTTCTCGGGGCTGACATGGAATTCAACTTGTTCTTATAGAAAATGGATTGAAACTTAATTTACGGTCATAGGTATCGATCGATTCCGTTCTCTTCAACCAGCCAACCACCACATAAGTCAATGGAGTCGCTACGACCTCGATAGCCACTTTTACGATCCAGTGGTACAGGATAAACACCGGCATGAAGGAAGATGTCCCGGCGAAAGCAATGGTAATGAATATCGCGGTATCCAGGCCTTCACCAACAATCGTCGAACTTATCGTCCGCGACCATAACCATCTGCCCCGGGTTAATATCTTGAGCCGGGATAAGATAAAAGAATTGGTAAACGAACCCAACAGATAACCGGTAAAGGAAGCAACCAACAAACGGGGAGTGTAACCCAGAATGGTCTCGTAAGCCGTCTGATTTTGCCAGAACTCAGCGGACGGCATAATTTGCCCGATCCAGACAAAAAACACAAAAAGCAGATTGCACACGAAACCCAGCCAGATCACCCGCCGTGCCACTGCATAACCGTATACCTCGGTGAGAATATCGCCAAAGATATATGACAATGGGAAAATAACTATTGCAGCGGGGAGCGATACAAATCCGAAGCTGACAAACTTGACGGCGATCAGGTTAGCGGTAATCAGGCAGGTAACGAAGAAAGCGCTGAAGATTAGCAGCCTTTGGGAAACTTTCATCCTATATCCAGCGTTTCCGTCGGAATAAAAAGATCATGCCAATACCTATGAGAGACATGATCAGTATTAAAATAGCAAAGGTAATATAACTATCCGTGCGGTCGTTCCCGCCGGGAAGGATGACGTTCATCCCATAAATACTTGATACGATCAGGAACGGCAACAAGATAGTCGAAAGGATCGTCAGCACTCTCATTACGCGGTTCATCCGATCGGTACCCAGGATATAATCCGTATCTTTATAGACTTCAATAATCTCTTTGGCTTCATCGAGGGTATCGCAAATCTTGTTGGCGTGGTCCATCAGGTCGCCATAATAAACGCTGATATCAATTTTAATGAACCGTTTCAGCTTCGGTTCGAGTTCAACGATTACGTTTCGTGATGGAAACATAATGCGCCGCTGCGTAATGACATCTCGCCTGAGACTGGCCAGTTCCTGGGCTATTTCGGCATTTTCATCGAACGCCCGGTCTTCAACTTCTTCCGCCCAACTGAGTATTTTGTCTAAAATCGGGAAGTAGGCATCGACTGCCCGGTCCAGTATCCGATAGACAAGAAACCCGGAGCCGTGACTGAAACTCTCTTTTCTGGCTTCCTCATCAATCTGGCATTCCCGGAAAAACTTGACCAGCGTTTTCAATGCCCCGCTGTGCACGGTGACGAGATAATTATCTCCCACGAAAACCGCCACCTGGTCGTGAGTGCTAACCCGGGTTTCCCGGTTAAATACCGAAAAATGAAAGATAAAAAACAGGTAGTCTTGATATACATCAATTTTCGGTCTTTGTTTGCGGCTGAGACAATCGTCCAGATCCAGGGGATGGAATGGGAAATGCTTCCCCAGATATTCCATTTCGCGATTGGTTGGCTTAATGATATTGGTCCAAACCAGATCACCCCAGGCAACCGTCTCGATATTCAGTTGTTCCGGTTGTATTTCCGGTTTAGAGGTAATTGCCATTTCAGTCCCCTTTCACACACTGTACTTACAAACCCTAAAGTGGACTTTATACATTGTAACATAGAGAGTAAATATCTCAACAATAAAAAGCGATTCTCCTGTAACCTCCGGTCAATGTCACATAAAGTAAAAAGTGTTATGATATATTCAAGGCAAGGCATGTTATTGTCCTGTAAATACAGGAGGGAAAATGAGAAAAGTCTATCTGGATAATGCTTCGACAAATCCCGTCCTTCCGGAAGTCCGTGAAATTATGCTTCCCTACCTCGACAAGCTGTACGGTAATCCGTCCTGTATGCACGATTGGGGCGATGCCGCTCGTGACGGAATCGAATCATCCCGGGAGAAAGTCGCCAGTCTTATCGGGGCGAATAGTGAAGATATTATTTTCACGTCAAGCGGGACAGAAAGCAACAATCTCGCTGTGAAAGGACTTGCCCTGGCCCAACAAGGGAAAGGAAAACACATCATCATTTCTGCTATCGAGCATTTTTCTGTTTTAAACTCAGCCAAGACACTGGAAAAACAGGGATTTGAAGTAACAGTCATCCCGGTCGATAAAAAAGGAGTAGTCGATCCGGATAATATACAAAAAAACATCAAAAAAGAGACTATACTGGTTTCGATTATTCACGCCAGTTCCGAAGTCGGGACAATCCAGCCAATCAAGGAAATAGGAAAAATCACCCGAGGAAAAAACATTATTTTCCACACGGACAGCGTTGCCGCAACGGGAAATATCCCGGTAGATGTCAGAGAGCTCGGTGTTGATGCGCTAAGTATGGCGGCTAACCAGTTTTACGGGCCTAAAGGTGCCGCTGCTCTCTGGGTTCGCAAAGGAGTACGCATTATTCCGCTAATGGATGGTGGTATCCAGGAAGGCGGACGCCGCCCGGGCACAGAGAATGTACCCGCTATTGTCGGGATGGGGAAGGCAGCCGAATCCGTGAGTACCGGCCTCGAAAAGCGTATAGCCCGATTGGAGCAGATGAGGAATCGGTTGTTAAAAGAGATACCGACCAGGATAGAACGGGTCATTGTCACCGGACATCCGGTTAACCGGTTACCCGGGCATGCCAGTTTTTGTGTCGAGTTTATCGAAGGCGAAGCGATGATCATGTTACTCAGCAGCCAGGGAATCGCTGTAACCTCCGGGTCTGCCTGCACCTCTCGTGCTTTGAAAGCTTCGCACGTCCTGATTGCCATGGGCCTTACACATGCGGTTGCCCAAGGTTCGCTGCTGATGAGCCTGGGAACCGACAATACGGATGAGGATGTCGATTATGTTATCGCTACTCTCCCGCCGATTGTCGATCGATTACGTCAGATGTCTCCACTTTATGCCAAATATCTCAAAAAGACCAAAGGAGTATAAAGATGCCTGTCTATAGTGACAAAGTAATGGACCATTTCATGCACCCCCGAAACGTCGGAGAAATTGAAAATGCTGACGGAGTCGGGGAAGTCGGTAATCCCGTTTGTGGAGATATGATGACTTTCTATATCAAGGTAAAAAATAACCGGCTTGATGATATCAAATTCAAGACGTTCGGCTGCGGTGCCGCTATCGCAGTTTCCAGCATGGTGAGCGAGATGGCCCTAGGAAAGACAATTGAAGAAGCTCTGAAAATTACTCCTCAGAGTGTAGCTGACGAACTGGAAGGTTTGCCTAAACAAAAATTCCACTGTTCCAATCTGGGAGCACAGGCTTTGCACAAAGCGATCGATGATTACAAGAAGAAACTACAGGAAAAAAGGCAATAGGGAAGGGAGGATTGGTTAAAAATGACTGAGAAAAAAGAGAATAATAATATTACGAAGAAAGCACCCCACTGCCCTTATTGCGATGAGGAAGTACAACAGGCCAAACTTCCCTGGTGTAAGGGTTGCGGAGTAAATTTAGTCTATTGTCCTCACTGCAGTAAGCTGTTTCCCAGTGAAGCAACTTCCTGCCCGCACTGCGGCAGCAAAAAACCGGTGAATTAGCACCTGCATCAACACCGACCATGAGAACTATCGCGCGTTATACATTACAGGTATGGAGCCAGAGAGGGTAGTAGATGAAATCCGATGATACCATCGATTGTGTCGGTCTGTATTGCCCGATGCCTATCGCCAAGACCGCTTCTAAAATAAAACAACTGAAAGTCGGTGCGGTTCTGGAAGTAATAGCCGATGACAAAGGTATTAAAATGGATATGCCGGCGTGGTGTAAAACAACTGGGCATGAATTTCTCGGGATGGAAGAAAAGGGAACCGAGATCCATCTCTACGTTCGGAAGAAACATGACTGATCGCCAGGAACGGGACTGGTTTGATACTATTTCGCTGCTGGTGTCGCATAAGGCGGCTCTTTGACAATTTTGGCCAGGACATCGTACCAGGTATGATCCACCGTAGCTACTGCAGTTGATCCTGGAGCCTGAACGTAATAATTTCCGCCGTTGGGTGTGACATCACCAACCGAGATTTGCATCGTCTCCCCATCAGTCAATATCAACTGAATCAACATCTTGGGCTGGGTAAGACCGTATTCAGCCAGTTTCTCCTCGGTAGTCGATTGACTTATTACCCGGTCCGCCCCCGGCCCACTCAGCAATAACGGGATGCCACCACCCCATCTCTTGACATCCACCGGCGACTTGTTTTCGTCATCAAAGAACCAGGGAAACTTATCTTCCATTTTTATCCGGATAAAAGAACAGCTCAAACTCTCACGCGGCAAACTGATCGTTATCCTGTCAATGTCTTCCTGTTCGATAAGCCAGACATACTCTTTCGGAATCTTTGGAGCCGGCGGTCCGGGACGTGAAACAGCGTAATATACGCCACCCAGCATGGCTAACAACAGAAAGAGAATAATAATATTTCTTGTTTTCAAACTTGTCTTCCCAGTATTTTAACTTCTGCGGTACCACCAAACAATTCCGCCAACAAATAACACGACGATCGGCGGGATAAGCAAACTGGAATAGGTAATGAAGTTAGCTTGATCGCGGTTGACCGCCAACCGGCGGAACGGCTGAGCAGCCCGGCGGATTGTTATCAGCTTGGTCTCTTCCGCTAACCAGTTGATTGAGTTAAGCATCAGGTCACCGTTATTGACCTGATTAAAATGCTCATTGGCCGCAAAATCAGAATCACCAATCACAATTAACCGGGTCAATTTCTGCTGGTTTTCCGTCATTTGCGCTGCCACTACATAACCGATAACCACCGGACCGGCCACATCGACATCCGCAGTATAAAGCGGTGACTCACCTGCCCGATATTCTTTTTCCAACCAGCTAACAGAACTGGTGTAGACCAACGGCATCATCAGGAATTCGGTATCCTGTTGCGGTTTGACCGCAACCGTTCCCGGGAAATAGGAGATAAGGGGAACGCCAAGCGTCAGGGTAAAATAATTACGGCTGGATGGAACCAGGGGCATGTCATCCCGTGGGGCAACGGTGGATAGTACATCGATAACTGTACCATCGAGCAGATCAATCCCCCAGCGAGTCACGATTTGATTAAGGTTCTCCGGATAGTTGGGATCGGCAAGTATCAGCGCCTGCCCCCCTCGATACAGGTAATCATTAATGGCGTTTATCTCCGCTTCAGTCAGCGGGCTTTTTGGTGAAGCAATCACAAGAACAGCAGTATCATCCGGAATGTTGGGGAAGGTCATTAGATCGATTGTCCCCACGATGTAAGCGTTATCCCGCAATCCTTTTAGAACCCGGCTGTAATTTGCTTCCAGATTAGCTTCGCCGTGGCCGATGAGAAAATAAATCCTTTTTTGGGCAACACCGGTGACTTCCAGGATCGCACTGGTAAAGGAATGCTCCCCCTCCATGCCGATAACATTCCCGCTATCGTCTCTGGTCAGGATACTGGCCTGTGATACTAAACGCCGCTTGTCACCGCTTTCAAATACCACTGCCTGGTATTGGGTCTCAACACTGATACCGTACTTCCGGGCCCGCTCCGGATGTTCATCCGGATCAATAAATTCTATATTCAGAAAATTAGTATATTGCCGGTATTGCGCCAACAAATAAGAGGCGTAAGTAGTAGTGCCGACCGTATCCTTGGACGGAACGAAGAAACAATAGGCCGTAACCTTCTGATTCAATTCTTTAAGGATGCTTTTGGTTCGTTCGGTCAATGTAAATTGAAGTAGACCGGTAGCGTCAACACGGGAATAAAAATTAACACTGATTCCATTGATAATTATAGTAATACCCAAAAAAATGGAGGCCATCAGGGTAGTACCTGCACTGAAACGACCCCGCCGCCCCGTCAACGCCCGGCTTACTTTTCGAAAATCCAATACCAGCGCGGAGATAATCAAAATAACACCCAGCAGCATGATGCCCCATGATGCCAGTTTGATCTCCGGCAGTAGTAACATCACTATCAAGCCGACGAGGAGTACCACCACACCAAGGATTGAGAGAATCGCGGTATTTGATCGAGACTCCTGTTTACGCTGCATTAGTTCCACCTGCTGTTTTCAAGAGATCGTATCGCGAGAAACAAAAATAGAGCGGTTATACTGATGAAGTAAACGATACCCCTGGTATCGATTATTCCGGTAACGAAGTCCGGCACGTAATTGGCCGGGGAGAAATATCCGACGGCTTTAGCGAAGTTCGCGGGCAACAGTACGGCGACCGAATTAAGGAACCAGAAACCGAGCAGAATCGCTCCACCGACAACCGCAGATACCAACTGGTTCGAAGTCAGTGAAGAAGCGAACAACCCTATCGCCAGAGCCATGCAACCAAGTAAAATTATCCCCAGGTAACCGGTAAAGATCGGCCCGATATCGGGATCTCCATACAGCACCAGTAAGACCGGGTAGTAAACCGTAAAGGCAATCATCGTCAGCATCATACCAACACTGCCCAGGAACTTCCCGATTATAAGCTCACTATCACGCACCGGAGCAGTCATTAACAATTCAATTGTGCCGAGCTTTTTTTCTTCAGAAATGAGACGCATTGTCATCAACGTTAGCAACAGCATGACAATAATCACGTAAAAAGTATTACCTAACACGCCGCGCATGCTGGTTTCTTTGAATGCGGTTGTAAGGCCTTGTGGTAGTGCAAAAAAGAATCCGGTCCCCAGCAGGAAGGCTGCCGTGATGATATAAGCCATCGGCGAAGTCAAATAGCTTTTGAATTCTTTTGCGCTGATTGCCAGGATATTATTCATCGTTCTTCTCCTGGACGTCTTCTTCGCTGGTTGTGAGTTTCAGGAAAATATCCTCGAGGCTCATCTCGACCGACTCCGAAGATAGCAACGTAAAGCCGCCCTTAACTATAGTTTCACTGATTTTACTGCGCAGGTCCTGGTCAGCCGGATACTCAACAATATAACGTGTATCTCGATAAATAACCCGGGTAACCCCCTTGATCGAACGCAGCAGTTCCGATACCTTCTTGGTCGGCCCTTCGACTTCAAGGCGAACCTGTTTCGTCCCGGTAACCATTGCCGCCAGATTTTCGATGCGGTCCTCAGCTACTATCTTACCGTGGTCGATAATAATAACCCGTTCGCAAATTACGCTGACCTCGGGAAGTATATGAGTGGAAATCAACACCGTTCTTTCTTTACCAAGTTCGCGGATCAGTTGCCTCGTGGACGCAATCTGGATGGGATCGATGCCGATAGTCGGTTCGTCCAGTATCAACACTTCCGGTTGATGGATAATTGCCTGGGCAATCCCTACCCGTTGTCGAAAACCCTTAGAGAGATTCCCGATCAGTACATCAGTATATTCACTCAGGTGGCATTGCTCGATGACGTCTGCGACTCTTAATTTCAAATTCCGTCTTGCAATGCCGCGTATCAGACCCATGTATTCGAGGTATGCTTTGATCGTCATATCTGTATATAGAGGAACCGCTTCGGGAAGATAACCGATGTGCCGGCGAGCTTCCAGGGATTTACTCAAGACGTCAAAACCGGCAATCTTGACCTGGCCTAGCGTAGGGGATAAGTAGCCGGTTAAGATACGCATGGTCGTAGTTTTGCCTGCCGCATTCGGCCCCAGGAAACCAACAATCTCCCCTTTGTCAACCTTGAAGCTGATGTTGTCGACCGCAAGCCGCTTCCCGTAATATTTTGTTAGATTCTGGACTTCAATCATCATTAACCGCCACTGGTTCGATTCGCTGCAGAATTTAATTTGGTGAGCTGCCAGTTAAGCCAGGCATCGATTTTCGAATTATATTTCCACTTGACTTCATGGGTTTTGGTTTCGTCAACGAGCCATTTTTCATATGTTCGGTTCTGAAATTCGGAAATGTAGCGATCCGCAACCGGGCGCTGTGCTATTTCCTTAACCAGCAATACATAATAGGCCATAGGTTCAGTTGCTGCACCCTCGACTACCGCGAGAACTTCGGCTGGCTTACCGACCTCCCACATAAATGGATCGTTATTATAAATATAAACCCCTTTGGGAATCCAGTCCAATTCACCACCTTGCTCGCGAGTCGCTTCGTCAATCGACAACTCGCGTGCAAGTTTTCCGAAATCTTCCCCGGCATCGGCACGCTCTTTTACTTTCAAAGCATCGTCATAAGTGGCCGTGAAGATAGCGTATACATGAGCATGATCAACAGCATCGGGAATCGTTGAAGTCACATATTTCCGAAACTGGATATCTCTTAATACCGCCGCAATCAAACCACGGTAAAAACCGCTGGTGACCCTTTTTTCATTCAATAACTGGCGATACCATTCGTTATATTCGACATCGGAGATTGTCTCATTTTCACTTCCGGAAGCCTGGATTCTTAAATAATCGTCAATATCCTTAGATGTCACCGCGATGCCGTATTTCTTTTCTGACAATTTCAGGATCTCTTCATTAGTCAAATTTTGTATCGTAGAAAGCCCTCCGGAACCGGCCAGTCTCGCTCGGTCCACAAAATAGCGCATTCGAATCGTCGGCACACCGTCAATAGTAATAACCACCGTCTGATACGGCGCATAATACTGCTGATAGTAAGCGATTCCAACTAATACCAGTGCAGCAACTATTACTACAGCAGATATGATGTAGGGTAATTGCCTGACGATTTTTTTTGATTTCCTGGACCTGACCGGAGAAGGGACCGACTCTTTTTTTTCTGTCTTCTTTATGAAACGGGGCATATCCTATCCAACTACTATACTCTATATATTGTCATTGTATTACTTTGTGTCATTCCGATCAAAAATTGAACAGGTTGGTTTACTGATACAACACCAATATATAAATTGACGCGGCCCACTCCTCGTACAGGTTTCAGGTGGATACCGCGTCAAAATCAAACTAAATATTATCCGCGATCGACACGATGACAGGCTACCCAGTGCTCACCGCCCACATCTTTCAATTCAGGAGTTTGTTCCCGGCAAATATCGCTGGCCAGATGACACCTCGGATTGAAGTGACAACCTTTTGGAGGATTTACCGGACTGGGAACATCTCCTGTGAGCAATATGCGTTTGCGTAGACGGTCAACCTGGGGTGACGGGATCGGTACGGCAGACAGCAACGCTTGCGTATAAGGATGAAGCGGACGTTCATAAATCTCGTCGCTACTGGTAATTTCCATCACTTTTCCCAGGTACATCACGCCGACGCGATCGCTGATATGGCGGACTACCGAAAGGTCATGAGCAATAAACAAATAAGTAAGGTTCAATTCCTCTCTTAATCTCATCAGC
The DNA here is from genome assembly GCA_037440885.1 of Dehalococcoidales bacterium. Classification (GTDB taxonomy): domain Bacteria; phylum Chloroflexota; class Dehalococcoidia; order Dehalococcoidales; family UBA2162; genus JBBITI01. Next base: position 32,294 of record JBBITI010000019.1, read on the forward strand.
AGTTTAATGATCTGTGCCTGGATTGACACGTCAAGAGCGGATACCGGTTCATCGCAAACAATAAACTTCGGCCGTACAGCTAAAGCACGAGCGATCCCCAGGCGCTGCCGCTGGCCGCCGCTGAACTCGTGAGGATAGCGGACCGACATGCGCGGTTCAAGTTCAACCATTCTGAGCAATTCCGCTACCTGATTGGCATAATCATTCTTGCTTACCAGATTGTGGACGATCAGCGGTTCACCAATAATATCACCCGCAGTCATTCTCGGATCAAGTGAGGCATAGGGGTCCTGAAAGATAAGCTGCATATTACGGCGCGCCCGTCTCAACTGCTCGCCTTTAAGCTTTGTAAGTTCGACACCTTCGAAGCTTACCTTACCGGCGGTTACTTTATACAACTGGAGGATACAGCGCCCCGTAGTGGTTTTGCCACATCCGCTTTCACCTACCAGTCCCAGCGTCTCGCCTCTCTTGATATGGAAACTGATATCATCTACTGCTTTTACATCAGCTATCCTCTGACGCATAACCCCGGCCAACACCGGGAAGTACATCTTTAGGTTCTGGACATTTATTAAGATTCCATCGCTCTGCGCCATCACCTGGCCTCCACTAATTGTCGTACTTCATTCATTCTGAAACAGGCTGAAAGATGTTCTTTCCCTACGACCTCAAGCTCCGGACGCTGTTCCCGACACTTGGCAACAGCGATCTTACAGCGCGGGCTGAAGGGGCACATGTTCTTGGTCAGTCTTGCCAGGTTCGGCGGAAGCCCTTCGATAACACTTAGATCTCGTTTTCTAGGCAGGTCAAGCCGGGGAACAGAAGCGATCAGACCCACCGTGTAAGGATGCTTAGGATTATTATAAATTTCGTCTGTTGGTCCGGTTTCCATCAAGCGGCCGGCATACATGACATTCACGCTATCGGCATAACGGGCGACGACACCCAGATTATGCGTGATAATGATCACCGCAGTACCAAACTGGGTCCTCAGGTTATTAATGACTTCTAGCAACTGGGCTTGTACGGTAACATCCACTGAAGTCGTCGGTTCATCGGCGATCAGTAGTCCGGGGTTACAGCTCAATGCCATAGCAATCATGATACGTTGCTGCATACCACCGCTGAATTGATGCGGGTAATCATTTATCCTTCTTTCGGAGTCCGGAATACCAACCAGTTTAAGCAGTTTCGCCGCCTCATCGCCGGCCGATTTCTTGTCGATCCCCCGGTGAAGCTCCAAAGCTTCGGATAACTGCCGGCTGACAGTTAAGACCGGATTCAGAGAAGTGGTTGGTTCTTGAAAGACCATGGCGATACGGTTTCCCCGCACCTGTCTGATTTCTTCTTCGCTGACTTTAAGCAGGTCTTTCCCTTCGAAGAAGACTTCGCCACCAACAATAATACCCGGAGGATATGGGATAAGACGCATTACTGATAAAGCGCTTACACTTTTCCCGCATGCACTTTCTCCGACCAGGGCAACACATTCTCCTTTCTCAACCTGGTACGTTAACCCATCGACGGCTCTTAGTTCACCGTCCTGTACATAAAAGTATGTTCTTAAATTCCTGACGTCTAGAATTGTCTCTGCGATGGTCGTTCACCTCACTTTAATCAGGCTATCCAGCAATCCGCGATGTATTTTACCCCCCGCTTGTCGATCGGTCAACTCAAGGTTTAAATATACAGGCTTCGCCAGTTAGCCATTAGTTCCCGTTATTAATTCTGAGTATTTCTAAAATAACAGATTGAACTTAAGACTATCGATAAATCGTTAACTTCTTGTTATCTTATCAAACTCTAACCGGAAAAAATGATGTCCCGGAGGCACCTTTCGATTCGCACCGGTAACTCTCTTTTTGCGAATCTGTAAAATATCACGCACCTTATAACATAATCAATCCGTTCTTGTCAAGATTAAAAAGACAATCAATGCTATAATCCAGTATAGGATCGAAGCTTAAATTAACGGTACATTGTAATGAGGCTCATGTAAATTTGGAGACCAGTTCCGGCCAAAACGCCAGAAAAACGATACAGCTTCCCATCACCGGCATGACCTGCGCCACCTGTGCCGTGACGGTTGCAAAAGGACTGGCAGAGACACCGGGAGTCTCACGCAGCGATGTGAATTTCGCCAGTGAAAAAGCTACCGTGGAATTCGATCCTAGTAAAGTCGATCTGGCCAAATTAAAAAGCGCCGTTACCGAGCTGGGTTACAGGCTCGCCACCCGGAAATCGACTTTCCCGGTGATCGGTATGACCTGCGCCAGTTGCGTTGCCCGGGTAGAAAAAACCCTTGCTGAAGTTCCCGGAGTAGTTTCGGTTGCGGTGAACCTTGCCTCGGAAAAAGCTACCGTCGAATATCTCGAAACCACGTCTATCGCTGAACTGCGACGCGCAGTGAGAGGTACCGGTTACGACATCGGTCCTGAAACAGCGCTACAGGCAGATCTGTCTACAGCGACCCGGCGAGAGATGAATCAACTCACAGTCCGCTTTATTGTTTCGGCTGTTACTGCTGCCGTCATCATGGTCATCAATTTTTTACCAGCTTTCGCCGGCAGTACCATCATCCAGTGGGCGCTGGCTACTCCGGTGCAATTCTGGGCCGGTTCAAGATTTTACCGGGGGATGTGGGGCACTCTGAAACACGGCACGGCGGACATGAATACGCTGGTTGCAGTCGGAACATCGGCTGCCTATTTCTACAGCGTGATAGCAATCCTTTTTCCCGGATTGTTTACTTCCAGCGGATTGATGACCCATCTGTATTTCGATACTTCCGCTACGATAATCGCCTTGATACTGCTGGGACGTTTCCTGGAAGCCCGGGCTCGTGGACAGACTTCTGCCGCCATCAGGAAACTAATCGGCCTGCGCCCGGCTACTGCCCGGATCATCCGTGACGCTAAAGAAGTGGAAATTCCGGTCGAGGATGTGCAAGAGGGTGATATCCTGATCGTGCGGCCTGGTGAAAAAATCCCGGTTGACGGAATCATCCGCCAGGGATACTCCAGTATCGACGAATCAATGATCACCGGAGAAAGTCTGCCCGTGGAAAAAAATGTGGGCCAGCAGGTTATCGGCGCGACAATAAATAAAACAGGCAGTTTCCAGTTCGAAGCCACCAAAGTGGGCAAGGATACCATGCTTTCCCAGATTATCCGGCTGGTCGAAGAAGCCCAGGGGAGTAAAGCGCAGATCCAGCGATTAGCCGATGTGATTGCCAGTTATTTCGTACCGGTCGTTATCAGTATCGCTGTAATCACCTTCGTGATCTGGTACTTCATCGGTCCTCAACCATCATTAACTTATGCCCTGTTAAATTTTATCGCTGTCCTGATAATCGCCTGCCCTTGCGCCCTGGGACTGGCAACTCCTACAGCAATCATGGTCGGTACCGGAAAAGCAGCGGAATACGGAATATTGATAAAAAGCGCAGAAACTCTGGAAAAAGCCCACCGTATCAATACTATCCTCATTGACAAGACCGGAACCCTCACCAAAGGTCAGCCTGAAGTGACTGATATTGTTACCACCATCCCTTACCGTACCGAGGAACTCCTCACACTGGCTGCTTCCGCAGAATATAAATCCGAACACCCGCTGGGCGAAGCGATTGTCCGGGCAGCCGAAGCAAAAGGTATAACACTTTTGGCTGCAGAGAATTTTGAGGCATTACCCGGACAGGGAGTACAAGCCGTAATTGCAGGTAAAAAGGTGATACTCGGTAACCTTAACCTCATGCAACAATTCGGAGTCGCGTTAAACGAGGTACAGGATCAAGCTGAAAACCTCTGGGCACAAGGCCGGACAACGATGTTTATCGGAATTGACGGTAGAGTTGCGGGCATCATTGCTGTTGCCGATAAAATCAAACCGGAAGCTCCAGAAGCCGTTGCCGCCTTGCATCGGATGGGAATCGAGGTAGGTATAATAACCGGAGACAATTCCCGGGTAGCCGCGACTATCGCCGCTGAGGTCGGTATCGAGCGCGTCTTCGCAGAGATATCGCCCGAGAAAAAAGCAGCAGAGGTGAAAAAACTACAGGGCGATGGTAAAGTGGTCGCCATGGCTGGAGATGGTATTAACGATGCACCGGCTCTGGCTCAGGCAGATATCGGGATTGCTATCGGTACCGGAACTGATGTTGCTATCGAAACCGCTGACATCACTCTTGTCCGTGGTGATTTGAACGGTATTGCTGCGGCAGTATCTCTGAGTAAACGCACCATGACGACGATCAGGCAAAACCTTTTCTGGGCTTTCGCCTATAACGTGATTCTTATTCCAGTCGCTGCGGGCATACTGTATTTTATTTTCAGTCATGGCGTACCTTCAGGAGCACGTTTTATACTGGGAGAACATGGTTTTCTCAATCCAATGCTGGCTGCCGCGGCCATGGCTGCCAGTTCATTAACCGTAGTCGGCAATTCACTCAGATTAAGAAGATTCAAACCCCAAACCATATATTAACAGAGTGAGGTAAAGGTTATGAAAATCGATCCGGTTTGTAAAATGGAAGTAAACGAAAAAAATCCTCCCGCCACATCAGAATATAAAGGCAAGAAGTATTACTTCTGTGCCGTGGGCTGTAAACGGGCTTTCGACAAAGCGCCGGAGAAATATATCGGCAGTATCGAACCTAAAAAATAAACTGGCCGCCGGATGGTTGTGTTATAGATAAAACGTTTGTTACTTTAACACCACCGGCAGCCAGAATTACCAGTGCTCTACTGGCTTAAGGTTAGAAAAAAAACGGATATCGATTCTCTTTCAGGCTAATAACTCATCCAGTTTCGCTTGATTGAATCCCACGACCACCTTGTCGTCCACAAGGATCACCGGGACCCCCATCTGACCCGATTTCTGGACCAACTCCCGTGCTTTCTCCCGGTCCCTGGTTACATCGTACTCGGTAAATGCGATCCCTTTTCGCGAAAGATACTCTTTCGCGCGATGGCACCACGGTCAACTATTAGTGGAATAAACAACTACCTTTTTTTGCGCGGCTTGGGACATACTTACCTCCAAAAGATATTCTGATTAAATTTTAGCAGAAATAGAAGAGCACTGTTGCCGAGACACTGCCAGCCCACTGTAAAAATCGCTTCAACCTCTTGTAAATTTTTTCACAATAATGGACAATATTACTTGACAGTTCTCTATTGAAAGACTAGTATTTGCACAATTCATGACATGTATTTGACATGACCTGTCAAATATCGGGATTTCTTATTAAAATTAAAAGAAATAATGATTTATTAATTTACCGCGAATAACTAATTATAGTGAGGATAAATGAACATATTCACTCTCCTGGAAGAAGCAAAAGCGCGGAATGCATCGGATTTACATCTTTCAATAAATGCCCGTCCCCTGTTGCGCATAAATGGCACTCTTGAGCCCGTGAATGATTTTCCCCTTTTAAATAAACAGGACATGGCAGAAGCTTTTGCCCAGATTGCCACCACTGAAGAACGCGCCCAATTCAATAAGGAACTTGAACTCGATTTCGGCTATACATTACCCGACGGCACGCGGTTAAGGTGCAGCGCAGCGCAACAACGTGGGGCGTTAAGCCTGGCAATCCGCCTTCTACCTCCCCGCATACCGACAATTGATGAACTCGAATTACCCCAAATCTGTAAAGATATTGTGATGAAATTACGCGGACTAATCGTAATATCCGGCCCTACCGGCAGCGGAAAAACCACGACCATGGCCGCCATGGTACATCACCTGAACAAAGTAGCTACCCGGCATATCTTTTCGATCGAGGATCCCATCGAATATTTCCAACCGAATATCGACTCGGTCATCACCCAGCGGGAACTGGGACGGGACACGATGTCATTCCCCCAGGCTTTAAAACATGTCCTACGCCATGATCCGGATGTGATTCTGGTTGGCGAAATGCGCGATACCGAAACTGCCGCAGCGGCTTTATCCGTGGCTGAAACCGGCCATCTTATCCTGACCACAAGCCATGCCCCGTATGCCCCTCAAGCCATCGAAAGGATTATCGATCTCTTCCCACCGTCGGAACGTTACCTGGCTCAATCCCGGCTCGCTTCTTTGCTCGTTGCCGTCCTGTCCCAGACTCTGGTTCCACGTGCCGATGGTTCCGGTCGTATTGCGGCGGTCGAAATTCTACTAGGAAATACCGCCGTTCGCAGTTTAATACGTGACGGCAAGATTTACCAGCTCAGTAATGCCATGCGCACTTATCATAATCACGGCATGATAACACTGGATGAAGCCCTGGTGAATCTGTATACCAGGCGTATCATCGATGGCAAAACATTATTCGCATATTGCGCCGACACTGACGAGGTGGAAAAACTTCTCAGTAATCGTTAGTTTTCTGTATATGACGGACCTCTCAAACGCGTCTTCGTCTCGTATTAGTTACTAGATTGTTGTTGTTGTCTACAACATAATATCTGTTATTCTAACGACCTACTACTATATCAAAAGACAAAACGAAAAGTCTCCAGATATTGGAGACTTTTCAATATATCAACACCGGACAATACCGGTTAGATCACTCGTTTTTATGAATTATCGGTCATCCTAAGAGAACAACGGCGGCATATACCGCAAAAACGATAATCGCCAACAACGCTACAGAGATACAGGTCCATACTAATTTCATTCGGCCGATTTTATATCCCAGATAGTCACCCAGAATAATAGCGGCGATAGCGGCTACAATGATTACCACATATCGGATCGCACTCTGCAACTCATCCATAGTTTCTCCTCCTTGCAGACCATATCACCCCCGGTTACTTTTACAAATCGACCGGCTTTATTTGTTTAAGTATTGAATGCCATTCGTAACAGTCTAACTTACCGAGTTGTTGCGCCCAACTGAAGGCGCTGTCATTCGAGTTCAAAGAGTATAGTTTAATCCCATTTTCTGTTTCAATGGTAACCATACGGTTTTCAGTTAAATACTTCAAACCGCGTTCCACAAATACACCCTGGTTTCGTAATCCATGAATAACAGCAGCGCGACTAAACCGGGTATACGGGTGTTTGCTGAAATACCTTAACAGTTCCAGCAGACTGCATCTATCGTCGTTATAATCTGCAAGACACTTGGACAACTGGTCTTCAATTACAGCAACGGAGGTGAACATTCATGACCTCCCCGGTTTAATATCGATAATATGGCGAATCCAGGGCCAGGGAGCGGCAGTATCTCTCTGCCGCTCCCCTCCACTCACGGGGCAATTAGCGAGTGGTGTACGTCCCGGTACGAGGCCGGGAAGTATAACTCTGCCGCTGTCTTAAAAACGACGGTACTTCGAATTCTTCTTCGGTCTTTATGGACCGTAAGGTTTTGGTTATTTCTTTTTCGCGAGCGGAGCCTGCAAATGCCTCCCTGGTGGTGAAACCGGTCGCCACTAATGTCAACCGGATCTCGTTACCCATATTAGGATCAAGGACAACACCAAAGATGACATTAGCATCAGGATCGACGGCCTGGCGGATAATTTCCGCCGCAGCGTTAACTTCGAAGAGGCTGAGACCCGGCCCGCCGGCAATGTTGAACAAGACACCTTTCGCCCCTTCCATAGAAACATCAAGCAATGGGCTTGCCAGGGCGGTCTTGGCAGCGTCTACAGCCCGGTTCTGTCCGGAGCCACGGCCGATCGACATCCAGGCCGGACCGGCATCTTTCATAATTGCCCGGATATCGGCGAAGTCGAGATTAATCAGACCGGGAACGGTGACTACTTCAGCGATCGCCTGAACGCCATGGTATAACACTTCGTCTGCCATCTTGAAAGCACCATCGACACCGGTTTTCTGATCGCAAAGATTAAGTAGCCGGTCGTTCGGAATGATGACCAGGGTGTCAACCTTGTCCATCAATTCCTGGATACCTTCCTCGGCGGTCCGCATCCGGTAGTTGCCTTCAAAACCAAATGGTTTGGTGACGATGGCGATAGTAAGAGCTCCACTCTGTTTCGATATTTCGGCGACCATAGGAGCGGAACCGGTTCCGGTACCGCCACCCATACCGGCAGTAATGAAAGTCATATCGGAACCCGACATCACTTGTTTGATTTCATCCCGGCTTTCTTCGGCGGCTTTACGACCCATGAGACGATCGCCCCCGGCACCCAAACCGCGAGTAATTCTCTCACCGAGTTGAATTCGGATCGCGGCCTCAGTAATTGCCAACGCCTGGGCATCAGTGTTCATCGATACAAATTCGACGCCACGGATTTGTTCACGAACCATGCGGGTAATTGCATTACACCCGGCACCACCAAGACCAACAACTTTTATCTTTGCCCCACTGGGGACATAACTTGTTTTAGCCATTAATTTCCTCCTTCTTTATTTCCTTTTCAAATTTAGCGGAAGATGCGGAATATCTGCGATAATGCCTGTCTGATGCCGCTCTGAGGCACCCAGGTATGTACATTCTGGTTCCTCATCTTCCAGAGAAGCAAACCAACACTGGTGGCATAAGCCGGATCACGCAACTGGTCAGATACCCCAAAGAGGCTTACCGGTTCACCAACCCGTACCGGCACCCGAGCGATTTCCTGGGCCAGTTCGGCAATACCGGGCAGATTGGAAGAACCACCGGTTAGAACGAGTCCGGCGGGAATGAATTTTGAATAGTCGGTGCGTGGTAATTCCATCATGATTAACCGGACTAATTCTTCCACGCGTATACGGATAATTTCAGACAGATCACGATATGAAACTGCATGACCATCTTCGGTAAGAGTCCGGTCGGTGTCGATGGCAGTATCTGCATTCAATCCAACATTACCATACTTCTTTTTCATTGATTCAGCTAACTCCGGAGAAAGACCAAGACCGACCGAGATATCACGGGTGATAAGATGCCCGGCTACCGGTAGCACCGAAGTATGGCAAATCGTATCGTCTTTCAATACTGCAATGTCTGTGGTACCACCGCCGATGTCGGCGATCATGACCCCATCGATTCTTTCCTCTTCGCTGAGAACTGCTTCGGCACTGGCAAGGGGTTCCATAACGAGATCATCAATCTCGATCCCCAGACCGCGAATACATTTGGTTAAATTTTGCACTGAGGTTACCGCGGCAGTGATAATATGAGCTTCAACATCCAGTCGGAATCCATGCATACCGACCGGATTCTTGACTCCTTCCTGACCATCGACGACATACTGGCGCGGAATAATATGCAGGACTTTGTGATCGGAAGGTACTTTAACAGTTCGGGCGACCTGCAAGACTCTCTTCAAGTCTGAAGGCCGGACTAGCTGATCACCACGAGTGATCGCAATAACACCGTGGTTATTAACCGAAGAAATGTGGCGACCGGTGACACCGACGTAAGCTGATTCAACTTTACATCCAGCAGTGCTTTCCGCCTTGCGCACCGATTCTCGAATAGCTTCTTTTGCATCATTTACATTTACTACCAGGCCCTTCTGCAGACCCTGGGAGGGACCGATGCCAACACCGAGGATGCGAAGAGTACCTTCGGTATCAACATCTCCTAAGATAGTACATACTTTGGTTGTGCCGACATCAATGGCAGCAACCTTGGTTCTTTTCATTTTTCCTCCTTATTCTAATATAGAGTTCGGTCGCAAATAGCCTAACCCCGCATTTCGCGATAGCGGACATTCCATTTGCTGCAAAGAAGATTAATGTAGTTCTTTACTTCTGGACTAGGAGCCCGGTAGAGTTCAGCCAGGAAGCCGTGCAGTAACTCTCCGCCGGTCATACCGGCAGCGGCCTCCTCAGGACCAGGCAGGTTGACATACACCATCTCTGTCATCAATTTCTGGTACTCAATTGATTGCCCCATGATTAAGATTCCTCCTTATTTAAAAATAAATTTCTCCCATGCTACCCGTTACGAAAACCATGTGCCAAAAACTGTCCTTTACTATTCCGATATCCTCCATTACCATTCCAAAAAAATATCTTTCATTACCAATAATTTTTCGTCATTACTTGTTGAATTAGTCGACTTATTACTATATAATTACCAAAACTTATCCGAGGGGCAGAACCTTGGTTGCAGAACGCGGAAGAAAGCGGTTGCCACCCTATATCTCATATCGAGCGTTCCATAATTTTGTTGAGCGTCTTCAGCAGCAATTACCAGCTCGTATTGACCGTAGTTATTGGGGTGAGATGTTGTCCGGGAGTACCGGTACCCAACTGATGGCCGCCTTACGTTTTCTCGAGTTGATCGATGAAAACGGTCGACCTACTGCACTAATGAAACCACTGGTTAATTCAAGAGGGGAACAAAGAAAGGCAGTCCTTCGAGAGATTGCATCGAAAAGTTTCGATTTCGTCTTTGGTGGAGATCTCGATCCTCAAAACGCCACCTATTCCCAATTTGAAGAGATTTTCAATGATAAATTTCAACTAACGGGACAATTAAGCCGGAAATGTTTACGCTTTTTTATCGAACTCAGTAATGATGCCGAGATTACTTTGTCCCCGTTCATTACCAAACGTTTTCGTTCCAGTTACACAACTACCGGTTCCAAAGTCATTACCAAAAAATTGCCCGGAGGAACCAGGGTCGTTACCAAAAGTACAAATGTAAAAACGAATCGTAAACTGCCGGTTCCACAAGTTGATGAAGAGTCAACATTAATCAGTACATTTGATAAAATGTTACTCACAAAATTTCCGAGTTTTGATCCCGTGTGGCCAGACGACGTGAAGGCTAAATGGTTCACAGCGTTCGAGGATTTGTTGAAACGGTTCCCGTCCCAAAACAGCAAATAGCCTGCATATAAAAAAGGGCGGACTCATTTAAATGAGTCCGCCCTTTTTTTGTCTTATTACCTTATCGTACGTTTATTCTAGCCCGGTTTAACGGACCGGTAGCAGTCACTACAATATACCGGTCTTCCCTGTCGGGGCTCAAAAGGAACTTCGGTTTCTTTACCACACTGAGCACATACCGCGGCAAACAACTGGCGCTTTTGTCTCGGCCCGGCAGAAGCATCACCACGTGCTGCTTTTCTTGCCTCCCGGCATGAAGCACAGCGTTTGGGTTCGTTGGTATACCCTTTGGAAGCGTAAAACTCCTGTTCCTGAGCACTGAAAGTAAAGGTAATACCGCAATCGGCGCATTGGATCGACTTGTCCTGGTAAGCCATGGACGACCTCCTCATTTCATTTGTGGGCTTGAGTCAGGATCATCCAACGCTTGTGTAGATGTAAAATATTGCAACAAGTATGTGATAACCTGAACTATAACCACTAAGTCGTTATTATACACATCCAGGACAATCCCCGCAAGACTGACTAACTGTCCGACTGGCTCTAGATGCTTAGATAGTAATCCTTCGCAGCGACTACAAAGATTGCCATCTGGTTCCAAACCTTGACTTTGATATGGTTTGTCCGAAGACATCCAGTCCTGATAATATATTCCTGCAGACTAATTTAAGAGGAGTTACGAAACTGATGACAAAAATAGGGATCATCCGCTGCCAGGAACAAAGTAATGACTGCGCTGGTTGGGGCTGCTTTCCCGCATTGCGTAATAAGACAGGAAGTTTTTCGAATTATGATGAGTTGGAACTGGTCGGTTTCGACACCTGTGGCGGATGTGGCCGGAATAAAGCTGATAAAATAGTGTCCCGGGCAAAACGAATGAAAGAAAAAGGGGCAGAAGTAATTCATCTGGGTGTTTGCCTGGTGCATGCCTGTCCTGCGAAAGAAATCTATCGCAAAGCAATTGAAGATAAAGGGAATATCCCTGTTATCGAAGGGACTCATCCCATTCATAAATAGTAAAGTCGGGCACCCGGCCTGAGTGCCCGACTTAATACCTATCCCAGTGATATCAACTTAATCAGGAATATCTTCCGTAGCGCTTTGTTATGTCAATCATTGCTTTAACATTCTCTGGTTTCGCTTCATCAAGACACGTGGCGGTCATAATAAAACCGCCGTCTTTACCGCAAATATCGATTAGTTTCTTACAATAATTCTCGACATCGGTAACCGAACCAGCTTGTAGGATCGAACCGGGAACATCGATCATGAAGCAGAGATGGCCACCGAGAACAGCCTTCGCTTTTGCCGGGTCCGTCTGGGCGAAATGACACAACACTTTACCTCGAGGCAACTCGCGAATGAACTCCAGGCGCTGATCCCAGGTTCCCTCAAAGAAAGGACATGGCGTCCATCCAGCTTCGATGAGAGACAGGATCACCTTCTTTAGACCCGGCCAGTAGAATTTTTTAAATTGCGGAAGAGACATGAAACCATCAGATCCCCGATGCAAAGCCATAAAAACCCGATTCACCGCGCCCTTTGCGGGTGGCGGCATCTGCTTTATCATTTCAACAGTCTGGCGGCCGAGGGATTCACACAATTCCAGCAATTGATCCTGGTTGCGATACATGTCCAGCATCGCTCCCCGCATACCACGTAGATTGTCCGAAATCATGTCAAAAGGTGCTCCTCCCATCATGCGCGGTGTGTTGTAAGACGGAAAGCCGAGTTCAGCCAGTTCTTCTGTGAAATTAACATCGATGGTCTGCCACTTCGCCTGAAGTTTTGCTGCCTTTTGAAATCTCTGCAACATCGCAACCATTTCCGGTCGTGTGAACTGAGCCAGGTAGAAAGCCATTCCAGTACCGCCGATCAATGAACGGAACGGTGATAGTGTAGCCAGCGGAGCGGCAGACTCCATCACCCGGGGTAAATAGGTACGCAAAATATACCCTGAGGGGTCCCGCAGATAGGCGCCATATTCGTCGGCTCTCATTGGTTCGAGTTCAATCATCTGGTGGCTCTGGTTCTCCGGTAAACCGAAACCAGGCCACTTGATCTGTAACGGGCTAAGGAGTTCAAGGGCTTTTCCGGAAACGGTAGCAGTTTGCACCCAATATGCATCCGGCTGAAGTTCCACAATCGTCCGGCGGTTCGCGGCTCGCCATTTTCGGGCATCATAATATACGGTAGAAAAAGGAAGTCCGCAGTATTTTGCGGCGAAATAGCCTACAAAAAGCTGCACCGGCACTCGATCCGGCACTTTCATCGCGATAGCGTCGCGAATTCGCTTATTACGCTCTGTATAGAGTTTTGCCGTATCTTTTACAACCGCTCTACTGGACATATCACTCAATCCTCCCTTATACATTCACAATAAAACACGGTCACCGGGGAAAAGTATACACTCTCAACATATTCTACAGCAATTTATCCAGATATTAAGTATACGACTATTGACAATCTCCTATAAGGAATGATATCTTGAGTCACGGCTGCAACATGGGACAATGTTGTATCAGTACAGAACCGGGACAAACCAGACTCGATATTTGGTCAGGATAAGAAAACGATATTCAGGTTATGATTTGTCCTTTTCTTCAATTCGCATTAAATGAAATGCAGGAGGTGCGGTAATCATCGAAGAATAACAAGAATGTAAAAGTCTTGAAAAATTATAAAAATGATTGAGGAGGGAAAGCATTGCAAAAGAAAGTCTTGTGCGTTTTATCCGGTATCTTGTTGTTAACGATGTTATCCGCAGTTGCCTGCAAACCGGGAGAAAGTGCGCCGACTACTACCAAACCACCGACACAGACCACTGCTACTACCAAACCACCGACTGCTACTACTGCTCCATCAGAAAAACCGCAGTACGGCGGAACCCTGAATATCATTGCTACTACTAATATTGAAATCTTCGGCGCCGCAGTGTCCAATCGCGGTGCCAGTGACGTATTTCAACTGGAACAGATTACACATATAGACCGCACCATCGGTCCCGCCGGCAGCGGTAAAGTCGATTATACTTACGGCCCAACGGCAATGTCCGACGTGATCGGATTGCTTGCCGAAAGCTGGTCGACTCCGACGACGGACACATGGGTACTGGACATCCGCAAGGGAGTCCGCTTCGCTTTGAACCCCGATAATGCTGCCAGCAAACTGGTCAACGGACGTGAGATGACTGCGGAAGATGTGGCTTTCAGCATCGAATATCTCAGGGACACGCCAACTTCATGGGTCAACATTGCGGAACCGACATTGATCAAAAACGCGACAGTGCAGAGAACAGGACCCTGGCAAATCACCGTTAAAACTCCGGTTTCGCCCAATACTGCTTATCTGTGGATAATGGGCGGCGGCGGAAGCCAGTTTGTCTGGCCCAAAGAAATGCTTCAGAGATACGGAACCAGCAACGAATGGCGGGACCAGGTAGGAACCGGGCCTTTCATTCTGAAAGACTGGGTGTCCGGCAGTGTAGCCAGCCTGGTAAAGAACCCCAACTACTGGATGACGAACCCGGTCGGACTGGGTAAGGGCGATAAACTGCCCTATCTCGATAAAGTCAAATACTTCATTATCCCCGATCTTTCGACACAGATTGCCGCGATGAGATCGGGTAAAGCCGACTGGCCGGTAGGAACCATGACCTGGGATGACGGCCAGACTCTGCTCAGAACGAATCCCAATATGAAATTCATCAACGTAATCAGCGATCCTCTCCAGGTCGGGATGCGCAGAGACAAGGCAGACAAACCTTACAAGGATATCAGGGTCCGCCATGCTCTCATGCTGGCTACAGACCAGCCTGGCATCCTCAAGACTTTATATAGCGGCCAGGGCGAAATACTCGACAGCCCGGCGAGAAAGTTATATCCCACCGTCTACACCCCACTTGAACAACTGCCAGAATCAACACGCGAACTTTACGGATACAATCCAGAGAAAGCGAAAGCCCTCCTGACGGAGGCCGGATACCCCAACGGGTTCAAGGCACAAATGATAATCCAGAGTACGACTTTAAACCAGGACATGGCTGAGATCATTAAAGCACAATGGGCAAAAGTGAACGTAGACGTGGAAATCCAACCCAGAGAACCCGGTGTTTTCATGTCTATCTGGGCACCGCGCAACTTTGATGATTTGTTGCTCACTTCTTTCTGCGGCGGGAATGCTGCTTTGTTCGTTCGTTACAGCTTCGGTTATTTCCGCGGTCCCAACAGCTTTAATATCAGCAGGGTCAACGACCCGATAGGAACCGATCCAGTAGTGGAAGCCGCCTTCAAAGCCCAGGAAAAAGTGATCAACGTTGATTTCGCCGCCTGTGATAAATTGATGAAAGACCTGATACCCTACTTACTGCAAAATGCTTTTCTTATCCCGATGCCGGCGCCTAACGTCTACAGGATGTGGCAACCGTGGTTAAAAAACTATTATGGTGAAGGAGCAACCAAGTACTGGATTCAGTATTGCTGGATCGACCAGGCTCTTAAGTCCAAGATGACCGGACAATAACCGGTATCGTCCAGTCAAAAAAGAACGGGGGCACACTCGCAGCCCCCGTTCTTTTTTTAAATTATCCCTGATAAAAACGGAAGGTGTCTTGAACTTCCCGCCCGGTATCCATTAACTTGAACCAAGACAGCATGTGACTTTTATCTACATATCTGCTAGACTAAGGAAACCATGGCAAATATATACGATTGTGATAGATTACCAGAGTTTAATTATGCAGGCAACTATTTTCACTAATCACACCTGATCTTAATTCCATGCGGTGAAGGTGTTTCTTTCATAACACGGCATTCCTTACCAAGAGCGGGATATTTCTCCCGATAGGTCGGCCGGAACCGAATTTATTCGACTTCCCGGCCAGATGGCGGTGCCGGTACGGTTATCGAGGGACAACGGTTCAGCGACCTCGAAGACATTGTAGAAATCATTGTTAACCGGCACGAAGACAACCTAGTCTACATTTCTTTTACAAGGGGTGATCAGGGGCTGAAAGCCTCAGTAACATTTTGAGTAATACTGAACTACCCAATAGAAACCCGGAACGGTTGGGCACCGATCCCATCGGCAGACTACTGTTCCGCTTAAGCTTTCCAAGTATCATCTCAATGGTCGTGGTATCGCTTTACAACCTGGTAGATACCTTCTGGGTTGCCCGGTTGGGACACGAAGCGATTGCAGCCGTGACCGTGGCGATGCCTTTTTTTGTATTGTGTATTGCTGTAGGGGCGGGGACCGGGGTTGGCATCAATGCACTGGCTTCCCGAAAATTCGGCGAACGTGACACGGCAACGGCTAACCGGGTGGCCGGCCAGACTTATTCTTTATCACTGTGTATAGGCATTATATTTCTGCTGATAACGAACCTGTTTCCTCAGCAAATATTAAAACTTTCCGGGGCAACCCCCGACGTGATGGTTTTGGCGGAAACCTACCTGCGTACCCTGGGCTGGGGAATGCCATTCTTCTTTTTCAGTATCGCCGGACGGAATGTTTTTCAAGCGTCAGGCGATGCCGTACGTCCCATGGTCTTCACAATTATTTCCCAGGTGATTAATATCATCCTCGACCCGGTATTGATATTCGGTTGGGGATTCTTCCCGGAGATGGGGATTGCCGGAGCGGCGACGGCGACAGTAATCGCGACCGTGGTAAGTTCATTGTTAGTCAATTACTGGGTTACATCAAAAACCTCAGCGTATAAATTGTCAAGGCGTGATTTCGTGCCCCATTTACCGACTATCAGGGCCATCTACCGGGTTGGATTCCCATCAATGCTGATGGAATCTACCGAGAGTATCGTCTTTGCAATGTTCAATAACGTCGTTGCCGTTTTCGGCTCCGTCGCATTAGCAGCCGTAGGCATAGCCAGCCGCATTGCCGATCTAGCTTTCATGGTAATCATCGGTACAGCCCATGGGTTATTACCGATAGTTGGTTACAGCTTCGGTGCCAGATTATGGTCACGTTTATGGGGTGCCCTTCGCAATGCTTCACTGGCCATGGTAGTAATCTTGTCCGTCAATACCATAGCCCTGGTGATATTCACCCCGCAACTCCTAGCTTTATTCACCAAAGACAAAGAGTTGATCGCGATTGCGGTACCCGGAATGCGTATATTCCTTTCTACGCTAGTTCTGGTCGGACCTACTATTATGTTCATCACCACGTTCCAGGGACTCGCCAAGGGAAAAGATGCGATGTTCCTTTCGCTCATCAGGCAGTTCGTTTTTTTCGTACCCGCTCTTTTCGGACTGACCCATATAATGGGAATCACCGGAATGTGGTTGTCAATGCCGATCTCTGATATCGCCGGAGCGACGGTTGCAGGTCTGTGGCTACTGCGCGAGTACCACCGGCAAAAGAAAGACCCGGCATGGGGTTTAACCAATACCGGGTCAATAAAAGACCATACAAAAAATTAACGGGGCGGCCGGTCCCGTTTCTGGAAGAGTTCGATCACTAAACCGCCGACTTTCCGTGCATCCATATAGGCGTACTCACCTTTGGCATAGTACATGGCCGGGATACCTTTCGCTTTCAATTCTTCAACCTCTTTAGCAAGGTCAGCGACCTGAAAAGCCACGTGATTAGCGCCTTCACCGTGCTTATCCATCCATGTCTCGTTGTAATTTCCGCCCGCTACCGGTTCGGTCAGTTCCAGCATCAAAGGTCCCAGAGACAGCATTTTAATTTTAATTTGCCACGGCGGGGCATTCTTTTCACCATATGTTTCAAAATCCTTAAAACGTTTGCTATCCAGGACATGTCCGGGAGAGTCATCGGTTGTGCCACCCAGGGATTTGTAGTATTTGACAGCTTCATCCATGTTTTTTACTGAAAGACCGACGTGCCACAAGGTCCAATTTTCCATGCCCATATTCGTATCCCTCCTTAATAATTCTATTTCCGGCATCACAATTTAACTTAAAGCTGTATGCACTTTCTTCAGCCACTCAATCACCGCAACTGTCTGCGGGCATGCCTTTTCGCAGTTGCCGCATTCCACGCATTGATCTGCCCGGCGCTCCGGTTTTATCCCGAAAGGACTGGCATAACGCATTTTACCAATATTTACGTCTCCGTACATAATCACTTCATTGTACAGGCGAAAAATTTCCGGGATTACTACATTGTTCGGACAGGGCTGGCAGTAACCACAACCGGTACACGGTATCGGACTCAATCCCTGATATGCTTTCCTGACCCCGGCAATGAATTCGAGGTCGCTCCCATCAAGAATACCCGGGCTGGAACGGT
Organism: Dehalococcoidales bacterium; assembly: GCA_037440885.1. Taxonomy (GTDB): domain Bacteria; phylum Chloroflexota; class Dehalococcoidia; order Dehalococcoidales; family UBA2162; genus JBBITI01. The sequence goes on from JBBITI010000019.1 coordinate 50,357, forward strand.
CCGCCGCCACCAAATTCTCTTCGACTTGCTGCATGTTACTCATACCGCTAAGAGCGACTGAAGTTTCCGGCTGATTCCAGACCCACTGCAAGGCCCATTCGGCACGACTCCAGTTTCGCTTCGTTTTTTGCCATTCTTCAGCTATTATTTTCGGTGGTTCTTTTGCCAACAATCCACCGCGAATTGGTTCCATTACAACAACCGCGAGGTTTTTTGACGCTGCATACTCGACACCTTTACGCCCCGCCTGGATTTCAATATCCATAAAGTTATACTGTACCTGGCAGAATGTCCAGTTATCGTAATAATCAATAATTTCTTTGAGCACGGGAAATTTATCATGAAAAGAGAAACCAAGGTATCCGATCCGTCCGGCTGCCAACATCTTTTCTGCCCATGGCAACACGTCAAGGTCGCGAATTCTAGGCCAGGTTTCCGCATTCAAACCATGCAGCAGATAAAAATCGATCTTTTCTGTCTGCAACTTAGCAAGTTGTTCGTTGAAAATACGATCGAAGTCAGCCGCAGAAGCAACGGAATTCGGTGGCATTTTTGTTGCTATCCGGACCTTCGACCGATAATCATTCTGCAACGCCTTACCGACCAATTGTTCGCTATTCCCCATATGATAGAGATAAGCAGAATCAAGATAATTCACCCCGCCATCGATAGCCCGGCGGATCATACGGATCGCTTCCGCTTCATTGATATTTGCCGGATTATTATCTATACTTGGCAACCTCATCGCACCAAATCCCAGTGCGGACACCTTCCAGTCCAGTTTGCCAAATCTACGGTATTGCATTAGCCGCCATCCTCTCTAATAAGTCATATTAGATATAATGTATTCACATTACATTCTAAGCCTAATGCGGATCACGACGCAAACCAACAGCCGGGTTTCTGCTTTGTCTGATAATAATTGAAGCTATTTCCGCAAAAAGACCGGTTCTCACTTTACTACAATCAGCTCTTTGCGCGCACGAACGATATACTCAGCGACCTGCATAAAACCGGCGTCGATCGCCAGTTCACTGTGATATGAAGCCTGGTCTGTCATGATAGCCTGTTGTTCTGACGAAAGCTGTGGATTAAGTATCCGAACACTATTAGAGAAGTATTGAAACAATGAGATATCCGTCGGCGAGTCGCCAAAAACCATCACTTCATTAGAATTCAGAGATGGTATGGCGACCTGGTCAAGCATCCTCTGCAATGTGCCGCCTTTACTGATGGTTTCCGCCATAATATGAACCATGTAACCTGAGTCCAAGATCTGAACACCGGGCGCAACCAATCTCAATTCCGCCACCGACAACCCACCCGTATCGATAGTGACATCAACTGTACGGTAGATATTGTCTTCCCGCTCGCTGATTTTAGCGGGAAAAACGGTTTTTAACTTTGCTACAGCCTCGAACGCCGGCTGCCTGGAATATCCGAGATTGATCGTTTCTTTCCCAATTGCAAGCTGAGCCACTCCACCATTCTCAGCAATCAACGGACCATCAGTGCCCAGTAATCTTGTTACTTTTTGCAATCTGGGCAAGGTACGTCCGGATACCAGGCCGATGATCAATCCGTACTTCTTGAGCCGGTCAAACATGTTTACGATGTCAGAGCAGAAATGTTCACCGTCAGCCGTCAGTGTGCCATCAACATCAGTCATGATAAGACGCAATGAACGGCAAACGCTGACAGGTATTTCAGTAAAGGGGCGGGTCATAGAAAACAGCATATCGCAGCCAGACGACGTAACGCAACACAGCGGCAATTTTGACTCAACCGTTGATCACAAACTACAATGTCCTTACCAAGTCTGAAAAAGGGAAAAAAGATGACAGATCAAATGACAGGCAGGTTTATCATTTACGGAGCTGGAGGCATCGGGGGAGTGGTGGGAGGACACCTGGCGATGGCCGGCAAGCAAGTCGTGCTGATCGGACGGCCTGCCCAGATGAAAGCGGTACAGCAACACGGGCTCAAGCTCGTTAAGCCGAACGAGACTCATATCCTTAAAGTGGATGCCGTCACTTCTCCGTCTGAAGCCAATCTCAAGTTTGATGATGTTATTTTACTGACCATGAAAGGTCAGAATACCGAAGCGGCCATGCGCGATCTAAAGTCAGTAATAAATGATATCCCGGTTTTTTGCCTGCAGAACGGTATCCGAAACGAGGAGATTGTTGCACGGTTTTTCACCAGAGTATATGGTACGCGTGTAAACATCGGCGCAGTTTATATGAATACCGGAGAAGTAATCTGCCGCCGCGATCCCCCCGGCTGGTTGGTGACTGGCACCTATCCACAAGGAACCGATAAACTTGTAGAATCTGTCGGTGCCGTCCTCCGCAACGCCGGTTTTTATGTCCTGGTAACGCCGGATGTCATGCCATATAAATGGGGGAAACTCATGACCAACCTCGGTAACGCTGTCGGGGCGATAACCAACGACAACACGAAAACAGCCCACGAAATCACCCGCGCAGCCCAAGAAGAAGCCAGACGGATCCTTAAAGCTGCCGGTATTCAATGGTATTCCGAGGAGGAAATAAAAAAAGGCTGGTCCGACTTTATGACCCCGCCCAGAGCGGCCATGCACACGGAGGAACAGAGTTCCACGTGGCAAAGTCTGGGACGCCAGCAAGGTACAGTAGAGACTGATTTCCTGAATGGTGAGATTGTCCGTGTTGCCCGAAAAATCGGGGATGCGGCCCCGATAAATGCAATTATTACCCGGATCACCGAAGATATGGCTGCACAAAAAGAAAAACCCGGGAAATATACGACTGCCGAACTCTCCCGTATGCTCGGACTAACTTAATCAATATCAGGGCATAAGTGGACGACTTCATGGCAACTACAAAAAAGCCGGGAGAATACTTCGGTACAATCGTCCGGAGTTGTCTTGTTTTTGTCCTATTTATCATGCTTGCGAATATTGCCTACAAATCGAAGTCAACAAGAAACCGTAAGATTATCTACCGTCCATCTTAGCCGGGTTTTTCAATACTACACAGCTTCAAAAAGCCCGGCTTTTCAAGAGCGGGTATCACGCTATATTGATCAAGGCTGAGAAGCGGCAACCTGATGAAACGGGCCGAATTCAGGCAATCTTTTTCACAGCTATATGTTTCTTGACTCTATCCCTTATATGATATAATCTCTCCGCTAAAAAACGTCTACAGGTATAAAAAAGGAGGTGAGAGTTCAGTAAACGAGCGGAATCACCAGAGTATAACAGGAATAATCAAGGGGGTATTGGATGAAAAAGATTTTTGTATTTTTAATGTTACTCATCTCATTGATACTCATACTAACGGCATGTGGCGAGAAGACAAGCACCCAGAATACTCCTCTAACCACAACTACAACCGCTAAAACAACTAGACCGGCAACAGCCACCACGAGTACGGCACCGCAGGCCAGCACACCACGTTACGGAGGTTATGTCACCATCCCATTAGCTGCAGACATCCTCAACTTTGAGGAGATGTACGGTTGGCACCCAGGCGCACATCTGTTAAAACTTACCAATGAAGAACTGGTAATGGGTGACTGGGCAAAAGGTCCCGCCGGAACCGGCGAATGTGACTGGGCTATTCGCGGTACCGACCGTTTCGTCCAGAAAGCGGGCTCGCTGGCTGAAAGCTGGGAATATCCCAAGGTTGGCACTGCCATATATCGGATAAGGCACGGCATCAATTGGGCAGTCAACCCCAACAGCGAAGCCGCCCGACTGGTGAACGGACGGGCACTTAATGCCCACGATATTGTCTGGACCCTGCAAACTTACATTACATTTACCCGAGCATACCTGTATTCCCAACCCGGCTTGAAAGATGCCAAAATAAAGGCATTGGACGACTGGACTGTCCAGATCGACATCGATCCGGCATACTTCGAAGCCGGGATCTCTCGCTTCCAGGATTTCGCCAGTATCATACCGCGTGAGGTAGTGCAAAAATACGGCTCAATGCAGGACTGGCGCACTTCTGTAGGCACGGGTGCTTTTATCCTGAAAGACTATGTTCCGGGTTCCTCAGCGATGCTGGAACGGAATGCCAATTACTGGCAAAAAGATCCGGTAGGACCCGGGAAAGGGAGTCAGTTGCCGTACGTTGACGGTGTCAAGTACGTGATAATCACTGATTCGTCGACGACCCAATCGGCTTTCCGGACTGCCAAGATCGACGTTTACACTTCCGCCGATTGGGAAACCGGCGCTCTTTTAACCAAAGAGAATCCCAAACTCCTTTACAAGAAACTTATCCAGGATACGACTCCAAACAACACGATGATGAGAACCGACAAAGCTCCGTTCAGCGACATCCGTGTTCGAAGAGCGCTCTTCATGGCAACCGATTTCAATGCTTTGAAGAAAGACCTTTACGGAGGTGAAGCTGACATCATCACCTGGCCGATGACTTCGGTAAGAGAATACAAGGATGCTTACCTATCCCTTGAAGAAGCACCTGACTCCGTAAAGGAGTTGTATAACTATAACCAACAAAAAGCCAAAACATTACTAGCAGAAGCCGGCTATCCCGACGGTTTCAAAGTTACTATTATTGCCCAAAATCTGACGGAGCGCGTCGATTATTATTCGGTAATTAAAGCGATGTGGGCGAAAGTGAAAATCGATGTGACTATCGATTTAAAAGAAGCCGCGGTCTGGGAATCGATCACCGGCGCCCGCAATTTTGAACAGTTGATTCATAGCCATACCGCACCCTGCGGTGCGATTTACCGCATGATCAATTATCGCGGTACGGGACAAACTAACGGCAGCTACATTAACGATTCATACGTCGAGCAAATGTACCCCAAGATCCAGGAAGCCTATATTCTCAATCCTCCGGAAGCTGATCGCCTGCATAAAGAACTGATGAAATACGTACTCGACCAGGCATGGGTAATCCCCACCCCACTTCCACCGCTATATCACCTTTGGTGGCCGTGGGTGAAAAACTTCAATGGAGCGTTGAGTCCCGGTTATGACAATACCTTCAAATTCTCATATTACATCTGGATTGACCGTGATCTTCGAGAATCCATGACGGGTAAAAAATAAAACCAGCGTACCTGTGGAAAAGGGGGAGCAAAGTCTGCTCCCCCTTTTTTGTGCAAACAGTTCAGCTCTTATTTTACCGGTTTCAGAATCGCCCTTGCCGGAGCGGCATCGCCATTTTCCAGGAAAATCGGCAAACAAACCAGATCGTAAAATCCCGGTTTTACTTTAGCCAGGTTAATACCTTCAATGATGTATACCCCATTCTCAAGCAGGATTTTATGAGTATCGCCAATGCTGTTGTTATCACCGTATTTACCGATGGAAAGATAGTCCAGTCCGACGACCCGGACGCCCTTTTCGACCAGATACCTGATAACGTCGGTTGAAAAATAGACATAATCCGGCACGAAAGCATCAGTTCGATAGCACCGCTCCGAGTTCAGGGTCTTGAACAACAACCGTTCGCCGTTCTGGATATTTTGCGGGAGCACTTCGTCCATGTTGATCGAAACGGAATTCTTGATCTCAATGACCCGGGCCCGCCCGATCGTGGCATCCAGAGGCATCCGGTCGATAGTACGGCCGCCGGCAATGAAATGCAGCGGCGCATCGACATGGGTTCCGACATGGTCGATTATCTGGATCTCGGTCAGCGTTACAGGATCACCTTTATCGCGATCCTTGATCCGCTCGACCCGGGGAACTGGATCGGAAGGCCAGTAAACCATTTTATTACGGTAAGGTATGGAAATATCAATCCAGTCAGATTGGGCGGCATCACCCCACTGCAAAGAAGCTTTTTGTTCTACCAAAGCGACAACCTCCTTTTACGAGCAAGCAATGCGGTATTAAGTACCACAGTCAGTGTCAACTGTCAATCATTTGTAAGCGTCCATAACATATTGGACTGGTCGAGGGGGCAGAAGTTATTCAGAT
>JBBITI010000020.1:0-9701 GCA_037440885.1 Dehalococcoidales bacterium
CGGATGGAGTAGATACAGGGTACAACTGAATCTCGCGACGCAAAGCTTCATAAAGCAGTTCTTCTTTAGTATGAGCCATGAAGAGGCGAGCCGTGGCTTCTTTAATTGTTGCGGGAACTTCTCTACCAACCGGCGCAAGCGGCTTCATTTTATATTCGCTGATTGATCCAACCAGCATATTTTCACTTTCAAGCCAGTCAAGTAATGATGCATCGAAACTGGAGCCGCTCGCCGCACCGGAATAGGCAAAAGATACATAACCGTCCTTGCAGCGCCATAGCTGGGACTGGCGAAAACCGGTTTCATCGCCCCTTTTTTGGATGGTATGCCGCCGGTCCCAGGCGGATGTGATATGTTCCGTGGATTGGAGGACAGATTCCTGGATTGAAACATCAACTTGCTGCCCGACCCCAGTACTCCAGCGGTAGAACAAAGCGGTTAAGGCACCCTGAGCGGAATCGAGACCAGCGAGGAGATATGATTGTGAATGATAACTGATGTGGAAGGGGGGACGGTCAATATCACCGCAGGGCGCCATCTGGCCACCCATTGCCCAGGCGACGATATCGGAGGTTTTCCAGTCCTTGCGGGGTCCGGTTTGTCCGAAGGGGGTAATGGATACCATGATGATTTTTGGGTTGATTGTTTCAAGTACGGAGTAACCCAAGCCGATTTGGTCCAGATAGCCCGGTGGGAAAGATTCGATTAAAAAGTCGGCTTGCCGGACGAGTTGTTTCAGGATTTGCTGACCTGAAGATGTTTCGATATTTAGAGTAATACCTCGCTTGCTGGTATTTAAAGCAAACCAGAAAAGGCTTTTTTCCGGATGCGGTTCGTTGCAAAAGAATGGTCCCAGCATCCGGGCAGGATCACCGCCCGGTTTTTCGATTTTAATAACGTCAGCTCCTAAATCGCCCAGTAGTTTTCCACAGAGAAGTCCCTTTTCATCAGCAAGATCCAATACACGGTAGGGACAGAGAAAGCGATCCATGCTGCCGTTTTCATCCATAGTCAAATCCTCCGTTTATTTTTCAACCGGAAATACCTGGATAGCCGCGGCGCCGGCGACCGGGCACTGGTGTTCGCAGGTTCCGCAACCGATGCACATATCGGGAATAACGCGTGGATGCCGGACACCGCCGGCACCGCGTCCCTGACCACCGGATTCAAGGCGGACGGCTTTTGCTGGCACGGGGCACATCTCTTCACAGACGATGCAGTCACGTTTCTCAGCCCAGGTAATGCAGCGGGTTTGATCGATCCGAGCGATGCCAATAACAGTATTTCTTTTCTCAGGCAAAGTTAAACCGGAGATGGCGCCGGTAGGACAGATTACGCCGCAGGAATTACATGAATAGCTACAATAACCTATCCGGGTATTCAATGAAGGGATCCAGAGCTGCGTGGGATTAACTGATAAATCAGGCTGGATTACGCCGGTAGGGCAAATTCGGGCACATCCACCGCAACGGATACACTGACTGTAAAGGCTGCGAGTGGTGCTTCCGGGTGGTCGAATAAACCGTTCTTGTGATGCGGCGGTTAGCGGCAAAAACCGGGCAACAACTGCTGCGACGGCAGCTACGACCGCAGATGTTAACAGCCAGCGTCGGGTGCTGTCCGGATATACCGAGAAGGCTTTTTCCCGTTTTTTAGCGAAGGTAATAGCATGAGTGGGACACTTCTGATAACAGTAAAGACAAACGATGCATTCAGCGGGATCAGCGATGTAACCATTTCCGGGATTGACAGCTCCGGTGGGACATAACTGGGCACACCGGCTACAGGAAATACACTTTTGGGGCTTCAACTGATGGCGGATAAATGATACTCTGGCAATGAGTCCGAATAACCCGCCCAGCGGGCAGAAATAGCGGCACCAGAAACGGGGACGCAGAACGTTAAGCCCCAGGACGAAAGCGAAACAGAGGAGAATGAACAGGTTTGGCAGGTAGAAAGGTTGGTTGTTCAATAACCAGCCGCGTAAAACACTGTCAGCCCATGCGGCGAACGGCTGGAACACGGTGAAACCATAAAGCCAGTGCAGTAAACCATGAATAAGGTGGGCGGTGCCAGGGATAACGACGACAGCGGTGGTGCGGAAAAGGAGTGTCAACGGATCGAATACCATGAACATCAAGCTACCCAGGACGGCACTAATGAGGATCACAAAGAGCAGGAGAAATTTACCTTGACTCCAGATAGGAGATATAGTTGTTTGTGGATGATAACGCCGCGATGGTATCCAATCAAGGATGGTTCCCAATGGGCAGATCCAACCACACCACACCCGGCCCAGTAGCAGGGTTAGGAAGATGGTAACAAGACCGAGGAAAAAGGGAATTATCCAGCTCCGACCGGCCAGCATAGAGGTTACACCGATAAGAGGATCGAGGTGGAAAAAGAGGGTGGTTGGAAGATTGCTTGTGATACCCTGAACGGTGATAAATAGGAGAAGAAAGAAGGCAACGAAAAAAGAGACCTGGATAATACGGCGGAACCAATACCAGTTTAGTGGGTGTTGGCAAGATTTTTCTTCGGGGACGACTTCAGACATGGCGTTTGTTAAAGGTTGATCCGATCGACGCGGACATTACTCAGGTCGGTGATACCTAATCCCATCTCGGCACCACAGCGTACAGCGGGGATATCAAGACCGGTCAGGCCGAAAAGAGTAGCGGCGCATGAATCAGCGGCGACGATATCGTGGCTAGCGATGACAGTGTTCATTATTTTAACATCATCAAGGCTGCCGCCGGTGGGGCCACGATTAGTCAATATGCGTACGGCATCGATAACGGTTAACCGGGGACGCAGCAGAGTAGTAAGATCAGCAATGCGTTGTCCCAGGTTAAAATGGAAATTATTACGTTCCTGAATCAAACCCATCAAATTCTTCATACCGAGTGTCAAACGACCCAGGCTATGATGTTTGGCGATGGGGACATTGATTAGAACATCAGTATTAAGGGCATCGGCATAGACCGGCCAGCGGGTGATGTCCCGGCCGCCGGGTAGTGGTGTGATGCGGAATTTGATATCGCTCATTATTTCCATTTCTCCGCCGGCCTCTTTCACGGCTTTGGCAATACCACTGCGCTCATAGGCACGGGTGGCGGAACCACCAAAAGGCTGGTCCATGACGCGCACGCGGTGGGCGCCGGCAGTAAGACACAGACGTACCAATTCACCGACGACATCGGGGTTGGTGGTGGCGGCGTATTCGTAAGTATGGTAGTCAACGCAGATGTTGGGCTTGATAATGACGTCGTTACCCGGTTGGACAAACCGTTCCATACCACCAAGGGCTTTTACTGCAGAACGAACGATCGACTTTGTGTCAGGACCCCGCACAACGGTCAGGTAGGCAACATCGTGCGGCGTGGGTAGTGGGGTGGCGGTACCGGCGGGTACAGTATTACTTGTCGGGGAGGGCGGTACAGTAATCTTATCCGGTTCACTACAGGCGGTCAGTGAACCGAGAGAGCCAGCTAAAAGAGCTCCTGAGCCCAATTTTAGCAAATTCGCAATGAAATCACGGCGAGAGATATCCATAAATTTACCCACCTATGATTCATTTAAACTCGTATTTTGGATAACTTCAACAATGCCAGCAGTGGCGTCCATTCTAATATAATCACCGGTTTTGATTACAGTAAGGGGATCGCGATCAAGCTTGTGCACCATGGGAATATCGTTCATTATAGCGACCATCGCTATCACCGGCTCGACTTCGATACAAATCATCCCCAGGGGAGCATTACCGAGTTGTTTTGCCTGATAGGCAACGTTGGGACCGACCGTGGAACCTTTACCGGTAGGGAAAACAAATATCTTTCCAGCAACGCTCTGACCTTCCAGGTCATGACCCCGGGGGGTTACTTTACCGGTATTCACATCGATGTCTCCGAGAAAGGAAAAAGGCATCCTGGAGACGATCGCCTCACCGGAAACAATACCCTTTTTTACCGTTTTGCCTTGCAGTATCATAATACTTTCCTCCATTTGCCGGTCAAAGCGGCGTCAATACAGTCGGCAACACTTCCGTACTGGATGCCGGTACCACGCCTTGCCTGGTAAGAAGCAGCCCGAGCGGAATTAGTCGCTGCGGTGGACACTGGTGAAATCAACTGCTCATATGGAAACGATTGGATGCATATTCCGGTAGCGACGACGCCTCCCGCATTTTCAATAATATCGACGTACCCGGTGAGTTTAGCCAGAGTGTATGTCTGTTCCGAGGTGGCAGCGAACAACCTGACACCGGAAGCAATTTTTTTATCGTCCAGTAATCGGGCAATTTCCCTTATCTCGGAGATACTCAGGTGAGGGCAACCGAAGAAGACGAGCTCAACAATATCCTGGGGTGCGGTATGCAGACTTTGCCAGGTCCGCCGGAGCTCTGGCGGACCGATCTTAAGAGTGATATCTGGCTTTTTATAGCCAAGGGCTTCTGCGGTGGTCGGGGCTTCGGGGGTGATACCCACCATATGGCACAAAGCCACCGCTCCAGAGACCGGCTGGGGCGACAGGAAGAATTTCAGGGAATCGAAAGGAACGGTAGGCGGGATGCCTTCGACCGCCACGTTCTTCGTTTCGGCGACACTTCCGATGTAGTAGCCTACAGCGCCATAATCAGCTTCGGTGAAATCAACAAGTGACAGGTCTTCGAATTGCACCAGAACCTGTGCGTAACGGTTCTTTTTTTTCAGAAGGAGCATTTCCGGCGTGACCCCGGTGATGGCGGAGGCCAGAGAAGCCGGCATGGAATCACGGTTACCGCGAGCGCCAAATATCGAGTTTCCGATTATGATGCCAGACGATCCCGGCCAGGAGAACACTCGCCCCGGGGTGAGGACATTGCCGACAAGGTAAGGGGTACAGCTCATAGTGGGAAGAAAACCTTTGGGAATGCACAAAGCAAGGGTATCCGACTGGTTTTTTGCCTGGACCTGGCAGAACCCTTCTTTCAGTCCCATGGCGCGGGCAGCTTTGCAGGCTCCGGTCATACCAGCGTGAATAGTGGTGAGCGCCCGGATATGCGTTAAACCTTCAAGCATTTGATTCAACCAATCACCGCTTACAAGCCCAGTGTGGGCACTATGGACTTTAACCATTCTTTCGGCATCGAAGGCATCACCGTATTCGACGAGCATGGTCATGGCTTTTTGTACACCCGGGCCGTATTCGCCGTGATACATACGTTGTTCATCATCGGTCAATCGCATTATTTTTCCCCTTGTGATCTTTAATCTTGAGGTCACTCTCTGAAATCAACGGAATTACGGCTTGAAAACCACTCGTAAAACCGGCTTCGGATAAAATTAAACTACCATTTTCCTGGCCATTAATATACAATTCCGATGCCGGGTTATCAAGAACATATCAGAGTCTGTTTAGATTATAATACTTGAAACCCCCGGGGTTTCTCCGGGGTTCTGCTCGTGATAGCTTAATGAAATATAGTGACAAATTTTACCTGTTCCGATATGCAGGTATAATCGGGGCAAAGCGAGGAGTACGATGGCCGGTGTGTTCGACAGTATATCGATAAATAAATTACGTCTTAGCAACCGGATAATGCGGTCAGCGACCATGGACAGCATGGCAAAAGACGGGATGGTGTCCGAGGAAGAGATCCGGTTATACCGGCAACTGGGTAGCGGTGAAATCGGCCTGATCTTTTCGCACGGTTTATATCCTGTTAAAGAAGGGCAGTGTGCACCGGGGCAGCTAAGCGCACACACGGATAAAGCGATAGCTTCGCTTGAACGTCTGGTAAAAACTGTTCACGAACAGGGCGGTAAGATTGCCGCGCAAATCCTGCACGGGGGATGGATGTGCAGCGAAGCAATTACCGGCACGCGTCCGGTCGGTCCTTCTGCAGTCGTCCATCCACGCTCCGGGGTGAAAATCCGGGAACTATCGGGAGACGAGATATGGCAACTGGTACATGATTATGCGGATTGCGCTCGGCGTATTGTCGAAGCAGGTTTCGATGGCATACAACTGCATGGTGCCCATAGCTGGTTGATAAGCGCATTTCTTTCGCCGGCGACCAACAATCGAGAAGACGAGTGGGGTGGTTCGCTTGAGAGACGAGCCCGGTTCGTACGGGAGGTTTTCCGGAGTATGAGGAAGGTGGTGGGGACTGATTATCCGCTGATGATCAAGCTGGGACTGAAGGACTATCATCCATCTGGAAAGTCGCTACAAGAAGGAATCACAGTAGCTGGGTTGCTGGAGAAGGACGGAGTTGACGCTATTGAAATTTCGGAGGGAATGGAGGAAGACTTTTTCCACCACATCCGTCTTAACGGGGTAAATCCATACTACCGGGAGGAATGCCGGGAAGCCAGAAAGACGCTATCGTTGCCACTAATCCTGGTGGGGGGGATGAGAAACTTGGCGGATATGCAAGCTATCATTGAAGCTGGGGAGGCGGATGCGGTATCAATGTGCCGGCCGTTTATCATGGACCCATGGCTGGTCAAGCATATAAAAGAGGGCGTGACGAGATCCTCAAAATGTACATCCTGTAATGAGTGCATGACACTTATGAGAGAGAGCCGGTTAAGCTGTGTTTTAGTCTGAGGTAGCACCAAGGCAGAGAGTTTCCGTTTTTACCAGCCGAGTTGTTATTTATTGCCGGTTGTTCCGTCTCCAGTTGGAGAAATTTCCTTCCAGACTGAGTACGCTAGTTTAGGAGTACCGTCTCTTCTGATAAGACCGGTAAAGTCGTTATTATCGATGTCGTGGAGCCACGGCCAACCCAGGAGGCGAAGCTTGACACCCTGATCACGGGTTAGATGCCCGCAGAGGGTGCGCAGGAATTCAGCTTGGGCGGTTTCACCGCCGAATGTACCGAGTGACGGCCATGCTACTTCACTGAACCCCAGATTTTTGTCCGGCAGGTAATTTATCAGCCTTGAATAATAGTCGTCCGGGATATCGGACGGGCGATTGATCTCGCGGACGGCATGGGGGTAACTGGTTAATACCAGGATATCCAATTTATCCCGGTTAAACAGTTGAAGCGCAGTCAAATCAGCTTCACGGTTTTCAGAAACTATCTCACGGGCGAAAGTACAGAACACAATAGTGTGTGGTGATAAGGCTTTTACAGCATCGTATATTTCTTCATAGAGACTGACATAATGCTGGAATCCGTTGTGATTGCCATCTGCGATACCATATTTTTCATACCAGCGGTTGACTTCATTACCCAGAGAAAGGTAGAGGGGACGTGAGGTTCGGGTCACATCCAGGGCTGCTTTTTTATAAGCCTGGCGCCAGGCGGGGCTATCGAGAAAGGGGGCGGCGATACCAGGTGGTGAAGCCAGGGTCATACCGGTTCCGATAAATGAAAGGTGGATGATGGGAAACATATTGTTACTGCGGATATATTCAGCTACGAAGACCTTGCCCCAGTCACCGGACAAATCACCAGCCATTTCATAAAAAGGCGAAGGTTTGCCCCAAACGGGTACAAAACTGGCGTAACCGGCGATCTGACGATACGCAGCAGCAAAAGACTGACCGTATGCCGGAACCGGCAGTGTGCCCAGGAGAAGTTTTTCTGGTGAAGAGGGTATCGGATCAGCGGGAGTGACTATAGCCGGATGAGTGGAACGCTGGCAAGCGGAACTAACCAGGATAAAACAAAGAGTAATCAAGGATAACGCCAGTATTTTCATAACAGCAGGATAACACATGAATGGAGCAAGGTCACCACTATTAGCGAACCATTTGATATTGTATTAATAGTCATGGGGCTTTTATACTAACACAGATGAAGAGAAGGAATCTATACCGGTACGAGGACAGATATCGCCTGTGGTTGCGCTATGCGAACGTTGATAACCTTCACGGGTTGACGCAATATCGGAACATGATCGACCGGGTGGCGATATCATGAAGTGGAGAGACAAGCGAAATCATCAACAGGGAACTGGAATCAGCCTCGCCGGTGATGCTGGATAAACAGGTATCGATCGGACTAGGCAGAATGACAGACAGGACACTGATAACTATTATGGCGAATTCCGGTGCCGGTTTGATAAGAGAGATATTCCATTTTTTGAGACCACTCCAGACGCAGCAGGAAATTCAGAAGATTCACGTGATCAGCCGTCCGCGAATCAAACGTCGGATTTTAAACCACCGGGACAATCCCGACGGTTCAATCGAACGCGGTAATGCCGGACGGTCATTGTGGAATCCGAGTGATTGCCCATAACGATCAACCCACAACGATACGAGGAGGTTACCGGGAAACTTGTGGAACGACAGGAAAATGCGCTGTGAAGGCGAGAGGTTCGTCTTAACTATCTCTGGCAATATTTATGAAGAAATAGCCGTAATATTCGACTGTTCAATGCTGGTTTGAAATGATAACGGACAACCGGTGACGCCATGCCTTGAAATCAAGCTGGATGATGAGCATTGCCAGGAGGACACAGATAGCCCCGCCCATTATGCGCAGGGTAAAAGGTTCTCCGCCAAAACCGATACCGAATGCCCCGGCGAAAACAGGTTCCATAGTTAAGATAACAGCAGCGAAATTAGGTGATATCCGGGATTGCGCCCAGGTCTGGATGATAAAGGCGAGTGCGGTGGCGAACAATGCGGTAATCAACAAGGCAATCCAGACGATCCGGGTGTCCGGCAATTCGATGCCCTGGAATATAGCAACGATCAAAGACATTACGGTAACAGTGAGAATTTGAACAAAAGCCAAAGAGTAGCTGTTATATAGCGGAGCCCAGCGAGAGAGTCCGACGACATGGAGGGCAATAAAAAAAGCGCAAACCAGAGTCAGGGCTTCTCCGTTACCGAAACTCCAGCCGTGCAATCCCAATAGCGCCAGACCCGCAATGGAGAAAGCGACAGCCAGCCAGGTTTTCAATTCTGGTTTTTGACGTAGCAGTACCCAGTATATAAGAGGCGTAAAAACGACGAACATGCCAGTAATAAAGCCGGAGACTGTGGCTGATGCCCAGACCAGCCCGAAAGTCTGGGTGATATAGGCGGCGCCGAGAGCTAAACCTAGTAAAACCCCTCTTAGTACTATGCTGGGGGTGAAATCTTTAATGCAGGATGGTCCTTGACGAGAATAAAAGGGGAACCCCAGACGGCGGTTACGGCGAGCAGGGCGAGGGCAGCGTAGGTATGGGAATGTTTCCAGTTTAACGGCATAGCTGTTCGATCAAAGGACTTTGCTGAGGAAGGTTTTGGTGCGAGCGTGTACTGGCGAAGAGAAAAGACGGTCCGGCGACCCCTCCTCAATTATCTGGCCTTCATCCATGAAAATACAACGAGTTGCGGCGGCGCGGGCAAAACCCATTTCATGGGATACAACCAGCATGGTCATGCCTTCCCGGGCGAGAGACAGCATGACATCGAGCACTTCTTTAATCATCTCGGGATCGAGAGCACTGGTAGGTTCATCAAAAAGCATAATGCGTGGGTTCATGGCCAAAGCGCGGGCGATAGCCACGCGTTGCTGCTGACCCCCGGATAGCTGTCCGGGATACTGATCGACCTTATCAGAAATACCTACCTTCTCCAACAGGTTAAAAGCAATATAGGCAGCTTCTTTTCGTTCCCTTTTGCGAACGACCCGCTGTGCCAGGGTGAGGTTATCCAGCACGGTTAGATGGGGAAAGAGGTTGAAAGCCTGGAAGACTATGCCCACTTCA
>JBBITI010000020.1:9732-56065 GCA_037440885.1 Dehalococcoidales bacterium
GATGGCGTTGATGTTCTGAGCGCTTTTCAGCAGTATGCCATCGACAGTAATTTTCCCGGAATCGTATACTTCAAGATGGTTGATACAACGGAGCAAGGTGGATTTCCCCGAACCAGACGGCCCCATGATAACAACCACTTCGCCCTTTGCGACTTCAAGATCGACATCGCGCAAAGCATGGATCTTACCATAATATTTATTTACCTTTTCGATATGGATAATTGGTTCGGTCATGGTTTACCTCAAGGTGCGTCTTTTTTCGATCCAGGCGATAAGCCTGGCGGAGAAGAGAGTCATTATCAGGTATAACAGGGCAATCAAAGTCCAGACTTCAATAGGGTTAAAGTGCGTGGCCATAAATTCGCGACCGCGCCGGGTAAGGTCAGCTACAGCGACAACACTTACGAGCGAGGAATCTTTCAGAAGCATGATGAATTCATTACCTGCCGGCGGTAGCACGACTTTAACAGCTTGCGGAATAACGATATAACGCATAGATTGCAAATAACTCATGCCAAGGCTGCGTGCAGCTTCCATTTGCCCTTTGTGGATACTCTGGATACCGGCCCGAAATATCTCGCTCATATAAGCTCCGTAGCAGACTACGAGACCAAGAATAGCCAAAAATATTGCGTTGGAACGGTAATTTGCCAGAGCCGAAATGTGCAACAGGTTGCCGATTGCCTGGACAACTACCGGTGCGGCGAAATACCACCAGATAAGTTGCACTAGCAGAGGGATACCCCTGATAATTTCCACGTATAAAGTGGTAACAAGATAAACGAAGGGATTTTTTGAAACGCGGCCAAGTCCGCCGATAAGGCCGATGATGATGATGAATATGATAGATATAACGGTAAGAACGATGGTAATCAGGATACCATCGCTGACGAATACCAGGATATCAAGGTAGGGATCTGATTTAAAAATAATCAAGCCGCAGATCAGAGCTGCGACGGCGACAACAAGCCACCACCAGGGGTCGAGCCGGGCACTCAGTTCGGCCCCTGGTACTTTATTAATTTCGATCTGGGTCGGGGAAGAGATATCAGGTGTTTCCGGTGGTTTCCGTCCCAATCCCTTAAAAAAGTTTTGAAAAAAACGACCAACGGGCAAAGGTCACCTACTGTTCAATCCATTTCTGCGACAATTGTTCGATAAGGCCTTCGCTTTTCACTTTCGCCAGTCCGGAATTGATTTTCGCTAGGAGATCTTTTTTACCCTTAGCAACAGCGATACCGTAATTTTCACTGGTGAACATGGAACCGGCAGTTTTGAGAGTACCGATATTCTTGGCAACGTAACCGAGAGCCAACCAGTTATCACAAACCACGGCATCAATCTGCCCGTTGATCAAATCCTGGAAAGCGAGCCCGATATCGTCGTAAGTTTTTAAGGTGGTACCAGGTACTTTTTCAACTTCCATAGACCCGGTGGTGCCAATCTGGGCACCGACTTTACCGCTCAGGGTAGCTATTCCGGAGATGGTAGTATTATCTTTTTTCACTACGACCATCTGACCGGCGGCATAATAAGGATCAGAAAAAAGCATATCCTTCTGTCTTTCCGGGGTAATGGTTATCGATGAGATAGCGGCATCATAAGTGCCCTGAGCGACACCGGCGAGCAGGGGATCAAAAGCGACGTTGACAAATTCTATTTCCAAGCCTTCTTTAACAGCGATGGCTTTGAAGAGATCAATGTCGAAGCCCACGATCTCTTTCTTTTCATTGACATACTCGAAAGGCGGCCAGGTGGCATCAGTAGCGACCTTGATCTTATTCGAGGTCTTGCCGTTGCAAGCAGTCAAAAGCAGACTAACCATTGTGATACCAAGGAAAAAAAACAGCAGTGCTTTTTTCACAATACCTCTCCTATAAAATAATTTCATGGAAACAATAATAGCAGAGTATGGACGGGATGGGAAACGGATATGATTGCATTTTGATTAGTACGGTTACCGGCGTAGTATTAAATTTGATAGCTCAAATTAAATCTATTATGATAATTATTTATTATTTCGAATACAGGATAATGAGTTGCTACGAAGATTACTAACAACAGGATTATCGTTATCTCTACTGGTAATACTGGGGTGCCTCGCTTGTGGTCCTTTGCTTTTGCCATCTGTAACTGCCTTGCCGCGAGATACGGACGAGGTAGTAGTGCATTTTAATTCCAAGGTCGAGGGTGGGCCGGCTCGTGTTAAGGTAGGGATATATATTTTGAATATTGGGAAACTGGACACTTCAACAGGCGCTTATACCGTTGATTTCTACCTGGCACTTACTTCAGATAAAGTGATGACGATCGAAAAATTCGAGTTTGCGAACGGAAGGGCGACACTAATCGACAAATCGGTCGACGAACCAACCGAAAAATTTTACCGCATCCAGGCAGCGCTGGTGAGCACTTTGAATCTCAGCCGTTATCCTTTTGATCGGCATCAATTGACGATCGAAATTGAAGACAAGGAACATACAATAAACAGTCTGTTATACGAGGTCAGCAGGGAAGATAGCGGCCTGGATCCGGCTGTAAAACTGGCTGGTTGGGACATAACGGGTTGGGATGCGAAAGTAGAAGATCATTATTACAGCCCATGGCAAACCACTTTTTCAAAATATATCTTCAGCATGCAAATTAAAAGGTCCGGTTTGGCGGCGATCCTGAAAACAATTTTGCCGGCATTGGTTATCATATTCGTGGGATTACTCTCACTGGTGTTATCCCCTGATAAAATAATTCCACGTTTGACTCTGACGACCGGTGCCTTTACCAGCGCAGTGATGTTTCATTTAAACATGACATCGTCGCTGCCCCCGCTGGGCTATCTTACATTCGGGGACCGCTTTATGATATTCAATTATTTTGGGTTAGCGGCAGCCCTGATCAGTACGCTGATTGCTCTAAGATACGTCGATAAAAAAAATAATGCGGCAGCAGATAAAGTACATAAATCGGCTATCGTAGTAGTCCCGGTTTTCTGGATAGTACTACAGGCGATCAACTTCATAATGCTTTAATAACGCTACGCTTGATTCAGTCAATCTTGGAATGAATAGAAGTGTTAGTTGACATGCAATCCGGAAATTACGCGCGAGTAAAAAATAGACACATCTAACACTATTAGTGGCTTAGGAGCTAAACACAGAGCCTAGTTAAGGAATAAATAGACAGACAAGGGTCTAATCGTGTAGGATTTGCGGCAACAATTTCTTTAATTCCGGAAAGATTTGTTTGCTCTTGATTTTATTGTTGATGATATCCCGGCATCATACATTAGATCTGAAGAGAGATTTCTTGAAATGAAAAAAATTGAAGGAGGGTATTTATGGAAGGTATAGCAAACTGGGATTTGATGACATGGCAGGAGAAGCGCGAGATTCGATTTAATTACTGGCTCGAGGCAAAAAACATCAAGTTTATAAGCAAGGAAGCTGAAGTACAATATAAAGCCAGGGCAACCCGGTTTATCAAGGCGATTAAGATGGAGGAACCGGACCGGGTACCGGTGATGTTACCGACCGGAAATTACCCGGCTTACTGGGGAGGAGCCAATTTCCGGACCTTGATGTATGACTACAAACAGGGACATGAAATCTGGAAGAAGTATATGGCGGAATTCGGGGACATGGACACTTTTAACGGACCCGGACTGGTACCTTCCGGGAAAATAGCCGAAGTAATTCAATCACGAGTACAGAGATTACCGGGTCTGGGGCTACCGGAAGACGCGACGATGAACCAGTTTGTCGAGGGCGAATATATGAGGCCGGACGAATACGACCGGTATATGCTGGATCCTACCGATTATAACCTCAGAGTAATGTTACCCCGGACGTCTCCCTTATTTGAATGTTTCAAGTGGCTGCCTCCGACGCGTGCGATAAACGGAACAGCACTGGTATCTATCCTGGCCGATCCGGAAATCAGAGAAACCATCAAAAAACTTATGGAATTATCAGATGAGCATATTCGATGGCGTAATGCTAGCCTGGAAATAAACGATTATATCCGGGCTCACGGTTATCCCTCGTTGTTTGGCGGCGGGCCGATGGCCGGAGCGGCATTCGACCACTTTGCCGATACGCTGAGGGGAACGCAAGGGATTTCAAGGGACATGTTCCGCCAACCGAAAAAGCTGCATGAGGCAATGGAATACTATCTGAAATTGGGCATCGAGACCTCGGTCAAGAATTTCCCGATGACAGCCTGTCCGGTCTGCATGATGCCACTTCATAAAGGCGATGATACCTTTATGTCCGATAAGCAGTTTGCCGAGTTTTATTGGCCTTACCTGAGGAGGCTTTTCATGGCGATGATTGATGAAGGCTTGGTCCCCATGCCTTTTGCAGAAGGACGTTATACTAACAGGCTGAAGCAGATTGCCGACACGCCGCGCAGTGCAGTAGTCTGGTATTTTGACCAGACCGATATGAAACTGGCCAAGCAAATACTGGGCGACGTGTGTTGCATCGCCGGAAACGTCCCGACATCCGTTGTGATGAAAGGTACGGTTACCGAAGTTAAACAGTACTGTCGGCGGTTAATCGAAGATTGCGCTCCGGGTGGCGGTTATATACTTGCGGGCGGGGCGAGTATCGATAACGGGAAAATCGAGAACTTGAAAGCGATGATGGATGCCGCCAAAGAATACGGCAGGTATAAAAAATAACAGGTTATTCTCGCCATAATCTGCATAATTCAATGAAGCGCCAGTGACGCCGGACGGACCGAACCTTTCAAACCATACCGGATCAAGGTAGCTTGCCTTGTTTCTGTGCATGTATCACCGGGTTGATGATCAATACTTAAGTACCATTATTTCATTACTACTGCGTCATTTTAAAGACAGTATAAGTGCAGTACCATTAACATAAAATATGTAGGGTTAAGAAAAGTATACACATAAACCTGAAACAGGTGACACCGGCAAAACAAACTAATGAATTGGGAGCTGAAAGGTTTTACCAGAATGTCTAATAGTCTGACCAACAAGCAACAAACGGTACTGGTTTACGATAAGGATGAAATAGGAAGATGGTTGCTGGGGACTTATTTATCCTTACAGACCGAGCGAAATTTATATACGAAAGAAACGGCGGAGATATCACAGGTAAGAATTGCGATTGAGCGCGGTGAAGCCGACCTGGTGATAATCAGCATTCACACGGTTGAAGACCTGCAATACTGGATTGATTCTATTACCGAGCAGCCAAGGTCGCCATTATTATTCCTGATTGACAATACCAATGAATATATTGAGCAAAAACTACAGGAGAGAACAGTAACTTATATCAATAAGAACCAGTTGTCGCGAGATGCATTATCACAGGCGATAGAAACAACGTTAAAAAGATGGGAAAAAGCCAGGCAAAATGCAATTCACCAGGATGAATTTGACAAGATAGCGAATTACGATTCATTGACCGGGGTCTTAAACCGCAGGGCGATATTGAATAAACTTGAAGAATGCATTGCTCAGGCAAGACGGTATAATACAGCGCTAAGTATATTGCTACTGGACATCGACCATTTCCAGAGCATTACAGAGAATTTCGGGCAGAGAAGTGCCGACATTGTGATGTTCAGAGTTGCGGTAACTGTGGATAATAAAACACGAGACACGGACTTTGTAGGCCGGTACGGGCGTGACGAGTTGCTGGTAATTTTCACACATACCAGTATTGATGCGGCGGGGATCGTTGGGGAGAGACTCAGAAAAATGGTAGAAACACTCGATATCGACATCGAGCAAGACAAGCCGTACCGGGTCACGGTAAGTGGCGGTTTGGCGACATATGAAGCTGGGGACGACTTTGCGACACTCAGTTACAAGGCGGAAAGTGCTCTTTGTAATGCTAAATATAATGGGCGCAATCGAATCGAGAAATCATGATAATTTGTAAGTCACGAAAGCCTTAAATTGTTTTATCGAACCACATTGTTTTAATCATTGTTCAGTCCTGATTGGCGCTTTAAGAATATCAACTTCCATGATTGTTCAATTCCGGAAAATAATCACAGCCGTTGGTCTGTTTCTTGATTTGACGCGACTTCCTCAGATAACGATAATTACATACCGGATAATGATTCTTATTTGATACGGGACTATTGCTTGAGGGATAACCGGAAAATACAGGAGGGAATATGGCCAAAGGATATACAGGAAAGCTGTTATGGGTTGATCTGGCTACCGGGCAAATGAAAACGGAAAAACCAAAGCTTGCTTTCTACAGGGACTACATCGGGGGTTACGGAATCGGAGCCAGAGTACTGTACGATCGTATGCGCTCCAAGGTGGATCCGCTGGGGCCGGACAACATACTGGGATTTATTACCGGTCCTTTAACGGGAACACAAATACCTGCCGGTGCGAGGTATGTGGTGGTGGCGAAGTCGCCACTAACTGGTGGGTGGGGTGATGCAAATTGCGGCGGATATTTCGGACCGTACCTCAAGTTTACCGGTTACGATGGCATATTTTTTTCAGGAATCTCACCAAAACCGATTTATCTAATGATCGATGAAGGTAAAGCCGAACTGCGAGACGCCAGTAAGCTGTGGGGCAAGGATACCTACGAAACCGAGGCAGCGCTGGAGAGAGATTGCGGCAAGGAGAGCAGGGTGGCTTGCATCGGGCCGGCCGGCGAAATGATGTCATTAATCTCCTGCATCATAACTGATCACGGTTCGGCAGCGGGACGTTCCGGGTTGGGGGCGGTGATGGGCTCGAAAAAGTTGAAAGCGGTGGTGGTAAAAGGCAGTCGGACCGTGCAAGTGGCGGATCAAGAAATGATCGACCGATTGCGAAAAGAGCACATAACGGAGTTGTCGGCTCCGGGACCGA
Organism: Dehalococcoidales bacterium; assembly: GCA_037440885.1. Lineage (GTDB taxonomy): Bacteria > Chloroflexota > Dehalococcoidia > Dehalococcoidales > UBA2162 > JBBITI01. The sequence goes on from JBBITI010000020.1 coordinate 16,586, forward strand.
TGAATATGAAAGCATTGCACAGGTTCGGGACTTCGGCTTTGACGGCAAATTCCGCACACAGCGGCGATACCCCGGTACGGAATTGGGGTGGGGTGGGTGTAGTCGATTTACCGGATGTCAACGGTCTAAAGGCGGAAGTTCTAGAAACGTACGTGGCAAAATTGAGCGGATGCTGGCGCTGCCCGATAGCCTGCAAAGCGACGCTGAAGGCGGGTAACGAATATAGCTATGCTGCAGGAGTACGACGGCCGGAATATGAGACACAAGCTTCGTTCGGGGCAAACTGCGGCAACAGTCATACGGAGTCGATAAACAAAGCGAATGATATCTGCAATCGTTACGGCATAGACACTATCTCTGCCGGCACGGTTATAGCTTTTGCGATCGAGTGTTATGAGAACGGAATCATTACGAAAAAGGACACGGGCGGGGTTGAGTTAAAGTGGGGTGATCATCGGGCTTTGGTCGATATGACAGAGAAGATGGCGAGAAGAGAAGGAATCGGTGCTATATTGGCGGACGGAGTCAAGGTGGCGGCAAAGAGAATCGGGAGGGGCGCAGAGAAGTACGCGGTACACGTAGGCGGGCAGGAAGTGGGTATGCACGATCCAAAGCTGGGAGGTGGTTTCAGCAGCGGGGCGCGATACCAGATGGATGCAACCCCGGGGAGGCATACCCAGGGTTTTGGCCCGGACGGTTTGACCGGACATGTAGTGAATGCAAGTGGGATGTGCCTGATCGGTTTCGGATTCGGGACGGGTCCGGACAGAATAAAGGATTTCATAAATGCGGTTACCGGGGCGAATTATTCAGTGAAAGCGATCTTGAGAGCTGGAGAGAGAATCGGTGCTCTCAGACATGCCTTTAACTTGCGTGAGGGAGTAAACGAATTAAACTGGATACCCCACCCGCGGATTACTGGCGAACTACCGCAGAAAGAGGGCCCACTAGCGGGAGTCACGATTGACCAGAAAGCACAGGTATACTGGAATATGGGAACACTGGGCTGGGATCCGAAGACGACTAAACCAGGCAAAAACAAGTTGTTGGAACTCGGGCTTGAAGATGTGGCGCACGATCTCTGGCAAGATTAAAAGTGGGGAAAATTTAAAGCATCAAAGGGATAACCGGCGGTATCCGAGAAAGATAGGAACAGAAGAAAAATGTCGGAATCAAGATACGAAAAATACGTTACACGCAAGCCAGCGATTATTGACACAATCGGTCCCGATGGGACGGTAAGGTTCAAGACACCGGAAACTGAGAAAATATTGATCCAGGACGAGACAACGACGGGACCCAGACTGATGTTTTCGAATGATGTTGTGAAGGAAGCGAGAACCAAAATAGAGTGCGGCTTCATTATGAAAGACACCACATTGCTCTCAAGGGACAAAGACTACGGAGCGCACAAGCACGATTACGCTGAAATATTTCTCTTTCTGGGAAATGATCCCTACGATACTAATTACCTGGGTGGTGAGGGTGAGTTCTGGATAGATGAAGGAGACCAGCTTGAAAAAATATATTTCAATACGTCATGCAGTATTTATGTGCCGGGAAGTATTGCCCATTTCCCGTTGTTTTTCAGAAAAGTGAGGACTCCGATCATGATGGGGGTTGTAGTGCCTGAAGTCGGGGACCTGAAGAATATCCCGGTTTTGCGGAGTTGAGACTGATCGAAGAAAGAAACAGGTAGTTTATTATAAGGTAGTCTTGAAATGCGAGGGCGGCAAGGATTACTTGCCGCCTTTGATTATTGCGCTACAGCTAATCTCCCGCGGTTAATGCGGTTGACTAGATAGGGGGGCCCAGTTTGAACAAACCGGAACCACCGCTAACGCAGATACTATCCCCGGTGATGTAAGAAGACTCTTCAGAGGCGAGGAAGAGAGCGGCAGCGGCGATATCTTCCGGGGTACCCAATCGTTTGAAGGGAACATGGGACTGGGCCATCGCAATTTGATGTGCAGCGACATCTTTTACTCCGGGACCGGAGAAAACGGCAGACATATCGGTGAGGACCATGCCCGGGTGAATCGAGTTGACGCAGACGTTATAAGGAGCCAGAGCGACAGCGGCGGTACGGGCGACGGAGGCTTGAGCAGCTTTGGATGCGAAGTAATGGAAGTTGACGCCACCATAGTCGAAAGCCGCTACAGAGACAATGTTAACGATCCTCCCGTAGTTTTGGCGTTGCATGTAAGGCGCGACAGCCTGGATGAAAAAGAAGGTCCCTTTACAATTAACAGCCATTACACGGTCCCATTCTGCTTCAGTAGTTTCTTCCAGAGTCGTCGGTTTTGTGCCGATTCCGGCGCAGTTTACGAGGATATCGATTTTCCCGTATATATCGGCGGTCCGATTGACTATGTTTTTTACCTGTGTGGTATTGGTCACATCGCACTTGACATAAAGTGCATTATTGCCGCTGGCACGTATTTCCTCTACCGTCTTGGTAGCTTCGGTATCAAGGACGTCGGCAATAACGATCGAGGCTCCTTCAGAAGCATAACGCCGGGCGATAGCTCGCCCCATACCCCGGGCTCCGCCGGTAATAATAGCGACACGATTAGGGAGTAACATTATAACCTCCTTGTATATCTAGTTTGTTTGGTAATAAAACCTGAAAATATTCCTATTTCAAAAAAAGCCGGTGATTCAACAGACTGACTTGCGGTTCTTCTACGGAGTTTTATCCGTAGCATACGGGCTCTGGCTATAGCATCAACATACCACCATCAACACTGATTGTTTGTCCCACGATATCCACAGCGGCTTCAGAAACCAGGAAGGTGATGGTATTCGCAATATCCTGAGGTTCTGTCAAGCGGCCAAGCGGGATGGTCTTTTTAAAACCATCGAGCATCCCCGGAGGGGCTTGCCGGGCGAAGCCGGTATTGGCCAGTCCGGGTGCAACGCTATTGACATTAATGCCAGAAGAAGCCACGGCCCTGGCGATGGATTTGGTAAAAGCAATAACACCAGCTTTGGCAGCAGCATAGACGGGAGTAATTGCACCGCCTTCAATCCCGGCTCCGGAAGAGATATTTATAATTTTCCCGTATTTGCGTTCCAGCATATGGGGCAAGACGGCGCGGGTACAGTTCATAACTCCTTTAAGATTGATATCAATATCGGAATCGCATTCCGCCTCAGTCATTTCCAGGAATTGTTTGGGGGGGGTGCAAGCGCCGGCGTTGTTTACTAAAATATCAACACGGCCAAAGCGTTGCAGGGTGGTTTGAACCATCGCCTGCGCTTCACTACTTTTAGAAACGTCAATTTTTACTGCAAATGTACTCCGTCCCAGAGACTCGATCTCGCGGGCGGTGCTTTGTGCGGAGAGTATATCAAGATCAGCGACGATGATGTTACAGCCTTCTTTGGCCAGTGTCATTGCGATAGCCCGACCGAAGCCGATAGGGCTACCTGCTCCGGTGACGATAGCTACTTTTCCGGTCAGTCCCATGTCCATAACTTCCTCCTTCAAGCAGGTTATGAAAAACGGTGTTCAGTCTCGAGATGAAATATAATTACTGGACTCCGAGGTATGATTGGGATCGAATGCTTTTTTAATTTTTCTAAGCCAAAGGTGGTAGTTATTGGTATGAGGACCGTACATATCATGCAATTTGTCACTCCATACATGTTGCGGTACTCCAAAGTGGCCTTCGATAGCCAGTTTGTTAGCTTCACGATCAAATACACCCTGGGTTTTTTCAACATGGTCCGGGCTGGCAGGGGCATAACGGATTAAAATCTCGCCGTGGCCGGTATGGCCATTTTCGATCGATTGAACAAATGGATAAGTAGCGTCATCAAGAAGCATGCCTTGTTGAACCAGCATTTTTTTTAGATGTTCAGAATGTAGGATATACTTAGTCATTAGTGGGAAGAGATCGGTTCCGCCGACCGTGCCGCCGCAGAGCCCGGTAGCTCTCTGGGTCTCCCGTATTGATGCCACGGTTCGGATATACCGCCAGACAAAGCCGCGTCCGGTATCGGGATCCTCCAGCATTTTAAGCGACCAGGCACCGGTTTCTTCCACAATTTTCGAAAGGACTTGCTTCTTAAATTCAAAATCGCGCGGTGAGTTACCCATGATACCGACGATAAAACCGGGACCCTGTACCTGCGTATTCAACTCACGGTACAATCTCAGGTCTTCTTCGTTGTCGGTAGCGGCGTTTGAAGCGAGCATAGCGGTATTGAAACCCATAACCTCGAAGGCGATTTCGCTTTCGCCGATTTTCTGTACCGCTTCGATCATTTTATCTATGGTGGCGAAGGATAGGTAGCGGATCATGAAACCTTCGGGAATATAACTGGGGGCATAGCGAGGGGAAATTCCTTCCATAGGGAATGTTGGAGGACCAGCCCAGTGATAGATTTTCTGAGCCGCCTTCGTAAAGACGCCTAGTCCACCCAGCGGGACGGTGTTACCGCGGATGATGCCGCGCAGAGATGGCCCCGGGCCATCACCGCAAAACCATTCGTTGTTGGAACCAAGCGAACCCATACGAACTATTTCGCCATCGCCGGTGACCCATTCGAGGGCGAGTTGATTTCTTTCTCCATAGCTTTGACTCTGGCTGACGTGTCCCAGATTAACATGGGCGGCTAGGGGCAGGGCGGAACAATTGGAACCCGCGCCGGTCACGTTACAATTAAAACCGCGTTTCATCAACTCAGCCTGGAGCTGGGCATATATCACATAAGGTTCGACAACGGCATACATGCTCTTCTCATTAATTTCGATTATGCGGTTCATGCGACGGAGGTCTAGCTTGATACATCCAGGCCCGGTGGGATCGCAATATAACCAGCCAGTGGAAGAAGCCTTATATTGAATCTTATACTTATTGCAGAGCTTGACAAGTTGCTGGACTTCCTCGGTGCTACCGGGCATAGTGATAGCTTCGAAGCGAGGGAGATATGAATCCATTCTGCTTACGGTCGCTTTGCGAATAGGGAAGGGGTATGATTCGATGACTACCGGATCCCGGGAGATATTTTGCGGTCCGACGACATCTTCTAGGGCTTGATATACTTCTTTTTTCAAGGCCATGACCGACCTCCTGTTACACTACTTTTTCGAGTAATTCGACGATATCGTAAATTTTCAGAGTATTGCCGTCAGCTTTGACGGCATCAGAGAAACTTTTTTCGCATCCAGGACAGGCGGTAACCAGCGCTGTAGCACCGGTTGTTTCTGCTTCCTTGATGCGTTCACGGGCTGTCCAGGCGGCGAAATCCGGGTTTGTTTCGGTTACGCCTCCACCAGCACCGCAACACCAGGCATATTCTCTGGTACGATCCATTTCTACCAGCTTGAGACCCGGGATACTGTTTAATATATCGCGGGACGGCTGATATACTCCGAAAGTGCCGCGCCGGAACTTTTTCGGGGGATCAAAAACACGGATGTGTCCCGGGATTTCTTTGCCCTGCCAGTGGATATAAGGTTCTCCCATTCGACCGAGATAACAAGGATCGTGATAGGTAACCGTTAGCGAGATATTTTTCCCGGGATTCAGTTTCCCAGTGTCTATCAATCGCTTCAAGAATTGCGAGGTGTGCAGAATTTCAATATTGCCTTTCAAGTTAAATTTTTCACAGAGAACATAAAAAGCCTGGTAACATTCAGCACAACCGGTCACAATAGTCTTAGCACCGGACGTCTGAAACATCGCCATGTTAGATCTAGCCTGGCGGAGGAAATCTTCCTTATAGCCCATCTGGTAAGCCCGGCCACCGCAGCAAACTTCATTGTTCCAGCCAATACCGAAATCGACACCGGCTTTATGAAACAGAGAAACAGTATTCTGAGCGACTTTCCAGAGACTTTCGTCATAACAGGTGCGGCAACCGACGTGGAAAATAACGTCACATTTTTCTTGGGTATAATCTTTAATATCGAGCCCTTTGGCCCAGTTACCGCGTTTAGTTCGGGCGCCGGGGACCATGGTGTTCTGTCTCTTAAGACCGGTTATAACCCGGTCGAGGACAGGGAGGGTATGACCGTCTGAGACGCAACGGAGACGGAATTCGCTGATAGGATCGATGACTTCCATATCCATACCGTACTTACAGGAAACATCACAGGCACCGCACATCTGGCAGTTATATACTACTTCAAGTAATTTATCTGAATAAGCGACGCGGCCTTCAAGGAAGGCGACCTGGAAAGCCATCCGGCCGCCACCGGAATAGGTGTGGAAGTCGTAACGGGAAATGCTGGGGCAGACATTAACATGTTCATATCCGGTAGCCATTTCGAGGGGTATAAATTTACAGGCAGAACAACGGCGGCAGATCTCCATATCTCCTCGATAATCTTCAAGAGCCATTCTCTCTCTCCTAAAACAGTTATCCTCTGCGAGCGACAGTTAAAAGCACAATTTTCCGGGGTTCATAATATTGTCTGGGTCCAGTATTGTCTTGACTTTACGCAAAGTGTTGACAGTGGCAGCATCGCGATTCATAACCCGGCTGGTAATCTCGCCATAAGGCCGGGAGAAGAAGGCGCCGGCGGTCATCAACTGGTCAACTGTATTAACCGTTAATTGGCGCACCCGGTCAGCCTGCACCCGGTCTGCCGGATCATAGAAAAAGTTAAATTCGCAATGGATGTTTGATCCCTGTACCAGTGGCTGGATATATACTCCCATATCGGGAGTAGGGTAGCCGAGCTTTTCGTTAGCCTGGATCATGGTATCGATGATACCAGAGATGCGATCATGAATAGTGATAAAAAACAGATCCTGAAAAGCACCGGCGGGGCGCAGTTTCCAATATGGTTCGGGTGACGGATGTTGTGCTAGTTTAAGGAATTCGGTAGCCGGAATATCACCGATGGCAGGGACAGGTTGCAAGCCAAGGCGTTGGGCGATATCAACTGCATCGGCAGCTTGACCGTTAACTCGTTCTTCCGGGAGGTAGTCATAACCTGCGACTGAATAAAACAGTATCCATTTCGGGAGTGTATTCTTTGTCTGGTGAAAACCAGCGGTGCGTTTTGACATAATCGCTGCGAGGTTAGTACCGTTTAGAAGAAAGCACTCGTTTGCAATACGCAATCTGACGAGCCAATGTATCATTTCAATAAGTTTACTGAGATCAGAAGATCCGATAAAAAAAGCTTGTTCCAGTTGAGGTAAAATTTCACAACGAGCGGAAGCCCATGTGACGATTCCCATCGTTCCCTGAGATCCCTGGATGATACGATACCAGGAGGCGGAGGACGGTCCGGCGGCTTCAACCTGGGCACCACCAACCGCCCACTGTTCTGCGATCGTTCCCGGACCGGCTGCGGCGCCAGTACGGAACAAATCTCCAGTACCGTAATAGATTTCAACGCAGTTAAGAGGATCGGCGATATCCCACTGGTACTGGGGCATTACGACCGGTTCCCGTTCAAGAAGACTGCCGACGACGGATTTTGTCTTCCGTGGCAACAAGGGCATGTTCAACCGGAGTCCAGCTCTGGTCACGGCAGGTATCAGTTCGCCAAAGGTTACTCCCGGCTCAAACATGACCGACCGGGCTTCGCGGTCGACATGGATAATATTTTTCATCCGGGTTAGGTCGACGATTACGGAGTATCCGGTAGTGGGCACGGTGTCGCCACGAAAATGGGGAAATCCGGAACTCACCGGGACGAGAGGGATCCGGTTTTTACGGGCAAGATCCACAATCTTTCCGATTTCTAAAGCGGTTCCGGGCTTAACGATACAAGCCGGAGTGACAGCATGGACAAAGCTCATATCATGGGAGTACTGGCGCAGATTAACCTGATCGGAAATAACATTATGGGTGCCAACGATACTGGTTAGTTTTTTCTGCGAAATCATATTGTCCCCCTCCGAAAAAGGTAAGATAAATTCAACATACCAAACACGATCAAAGCGAAAGAATTCCCGAGACGAAGTAAATAGCACTGAAAAGGGTATGTCACGAGAAGTCGCCAAAAAGATACCCTATTTGAGCTTTCACGTCAAGAGTAGAAATAATCAAAAGCGGAGGAAAATGAATGGATCCCACAACAGAACGTGGCAAGCTGCAGTTTAATACACCTAAGAAACCGGTGAACAAGCCTTCCACCGAAGAATATTTCGTTATCCTGGGGTAAATTTAGTTCCAACAGTTCGTAAAAGAAGGCCGTCTCAGCTGTTTTAAGTCATCTGCCACCTTTTTTCAAGGCAATTATCAAGCTTTCTGCCATCCGGGCATACTACGCTCTCCCCATCTGCAATTCGCGACGCACCAGTTACATCTTTGCCCGGGCAAACAAGCCAAACATCAGCGTCGCGTTTTTCATCAAGCACCTGTATTTCGCTTTTTGGTACTGCCAAATATACTCTACTACCCGGAAGATGTGTTTTTTCCGGCTTTGCTTTTTCTTGTTTTCATAGGCTAGACTGGCAAATGTCGCTGTCAACATCTATAAATTCCCCCTTCACGAGATTATTGCTATAATTGTATCTCGCAAGAGGGACTTATACAGAGATTTCCTAATTGCGATATTGTGGGTAATCGATTGACCTTGTAATAGTGTTGGATTATTCGGTCAATCAACGGGGAAACAGGTTATAATGAGCGGGGGAATAATAAAAAAGTTCACCGATCGAAAAATCATCGCGAACCCCCATTTCTGGATCATCCTGGCTTTAATGGGTGTCCTACTGCTGTTGCACTATCCACAACAACTGTTAGGTTTATCTGAACCGTCGGCTTTCTCATTCATAGGACTAAAGCGGCATGCTGTAGAACGCGTTTTTCTACTTTTACCGATCGGATATGCCGGTTTTGTACTGGGGATGAGGTGGGGATTCATTTTTCTGATGATGTCTTTCGTGATCATGATACCCCGTGTTTTTTTGATATCGGAGTACTTCGCGGATGCGCTACTGGAGACAACCAGCGTCATCGTAATAGGTATTTTTATCAATCTCTGGATATACGGACATAAGAAGGAAGGAGACCGGAGACAGCAGATGCTCCGGGAACTAGAATCGACTAACCGTGAATTGAAGATACGTACCGATGACCTGGTAGTATCGGAACGCAAATACCGGGAATTATTCGAAAATGCCCGCGATGCCATCTGGGAACAAGATTTAGAAGGCAATATTGCCAATGCTAATCAGAGTTTTGAAGCTTTGTCAATGTTCAGTCGAAATGAGTTAGTCGGGATGAGCGTTCGCACTTTTATGTCTGAAGAAAGTTTGAATCTGGCTTATCGTATCAAACAAAGCCTTCTCGCCGGAGAAGCGATTGAACAACCGTACGAACAAAAGATGATAAAAAGAGATGGGACGATATCAATACTGGAAATGTCGACGAGCCTGATCATGGAAGAAGGCAGGCCTGCGGGGTATGTACATATTGCCCGGGATGTAACCAGGAGAGACCAGTTAAATGCAGTACTGAATAGCATGGAAGAGGGGATCGCGATCATTGGCCAGGATCGAAAAATCGAGTTTATGAATCCAAGTTTAATCAAAGAGTTTGGGGATGGAAAGGGAGAATACTGTTACAAACGATTCTTCAAATTAAGCAGTCCATGTGATAATTGCCGATTGATCAAAGTGATTTATGGAAGCACGGAGAAATGGGAAAATACTTTCGGCGACAATTCATTCGATATTACCTACACTCCTTTTACTACTTTTAACCAGACTCCCGGTGTACTGGCAACTTTCGCTGATATAACCAAGCGCAAACAATTCGAGCGCGAATTGGTAAGTCTGAATAATCTAAAAGAACACTTGCTATCGCAAAAAACAAAACAACTTGTGGAAATCTCTCAAGAAGTAGCTAAACTGGAAGAAGAGAAAAAGAAATTTATCAGGATGTTAGGGGTAGTGGCACATGACATGAAATCGCCTTTATCGGTAAGCCAATCGATTATTTCCGGGATCACCGGTGGTTTCTACGGACCGGTTAACGGAGAACAAACCGATATGCTGGAACGGGTAACCCAGAGAATCGAAGGACTGAACGGTTTAATCAATGACCTCATAGATATACCGTTAATAGAAACCGGCCAGTTGGATCGCGAGATGAGTGAAATTTCGCTGGCCGAAGTGGTAGAAAGCGCTGTGAACGAGATGAGTATTATTGCGGTAGAAAAAGGTCTACAGATGGGCTTAATAATGCCGTCGAATCTACCAAACGTCTATGGGTCCAATCGCAGATTGCAGCAGGTAATGAATAATCTGTTGAGCAATGCATTGAAATATTCAGACAAAGGGGTGATTGTTGTTCGTGCTAGCGAGTATTATGACTATGTGAAAATAGAAGTGACGGACAACGGAATCGGAATACCTCCAGAAGAATTACCGCGATTATTTGAAGATTTTTATCGGTGTACGAATACAGGGGGTGTTAAGGGAACAGGTCTGGGCTTATCTATCTCAAAGAGGATTGTCGAAGCCCACGGTGGTAAAATATGGGGCGAAAGCCCGGATCCAGACACAAATGCAGGTAGCAGATTTAATTTTATCATTCCAAAATATAAAAAAAGGGCGGAGGTTATTTGAATGAAAGAAAAACCCAAAATACTGTTGATTGAAGATGATCCAGATTTTGTAGAGGTCATTACCAGGGTATTAAAGACCAGGCCTTACCAGATAGCCGTCGCTTACAACGGGGATGAAGGTTTACAAAAGATCAGGGAAGAGAAACCAGATCTGATATTACTCGATATTATGATGCCCAAAAAGGACGGTTTTATCGTGGCAGATGAAATCAGTAAAGACGCTTCTCTAATTGACGTTCCGATATTAGCACTCACCAGTTTTTCCGAGTCATTAGGACAGCCTTTTTCTTTCAAGGTTTCCGAATATCTGCAAAAATCAATTAAACCGGAGGAACTGATTGGAATGATCGAGAAGCATTTGAAATCGCGGAGCTTTTTTAATGATCAGCCAAAACCTCCGGCATATTTCCCGAAAGCGTAACATTTATCAAGGTTTCTTCATAATGGTCTGATTGTTGACCGGATACTACGATACCGGTTTCAGGCTGGATGTTCAGTCTTTCAAGAAAAACGTTAGAAACCGGGAATGCCCGGACAAAGAATTGCCGATACTTTCTTAAAGCAGGTCACAGCATTTTTTCACTTTTCGCTTTATTTTTATTATACCTAACCTAATGTCCTGTTTGACGTTACATATAAGAAACAATACATGATCAGCAGGGCGAATACGATGCATAAGATATTTATATCGAGCTTGTTAATTATGTTGTTAATCGGTCTGTTGTTGTTTGGTGGGTGCCTGAATAAAGAAGGAGGAGAGGGCTTTTCAATCTATCTCACCAAGGAGGATATTCCGCCAGCACAGATGCCAGTGATGAGTCGTTACCCGGAACTAGAGGAGAATGCTTTTCTCGCGATGAGAGACATCATAAGCTATAACGCGCAAACCCACGAACTTAAAATAACCAGTAAAGCATATCAAAAGATCACACAATTGGAGGTTCCGGGAAGGGGAAAGTCTTTTCTGGTCTGTGTTGATAAAACGATCATCTACTTCGGGGCTTTCTGGACATCTTATTCCTCGTTCTCATATGACGGGGTAACAATATTGAAACCGCTCTCAACAGCACAAGACGGGATAGTCTCTCTACAATTGGGTTATCCGGCGGAGTCTTTTTACGGCGGGGAGGATCCACGCAACGACAAAAGGGTTCTGGATGCTCTACAAAAATCCGGTAAACTGGTCGCGAAACTATCAATTGCGGATATAAAGAAAATACCCGGTTCTTTTAAGGGTTATGAGTTGTATTCGTGGATCGAAAAAAACGAATGGTATTTTACACTGATCACCGGTACCAACCGGAATAAAACCTTTGAAGAAATCGTAACCAGAGAAAACTATATTTCGGAAATGGGTTGGGTTAAGGTTACGGTAGCAGGTGTGAATGCAGTAAAGAACTTATTAAGTAAAATGCCGGAAGGTGAATCTGTATTCTGGCTCGATGGAAAGCGGACAGGCATTATAAGCTCAAAGGGAATTGAACTAGATTTACCACCAGATGCGGTCATTGATACGGTGGTGAAGTTTGCAAAAGAGAATAAACTAGATATTGTAATAGGTGGACGATAGGCGAGCACTATTCGCCGGTCTGAGAACGGTCATATCGACAATCCTTCGCGGAATAATTGTTCAAATGTGTTGCGGTTGCCACCAGATCATAGCAGTACTCATAGAATCAGGCCAGAGATATGTGCAGTCGACTAACTCTAACCGGCGAAATAGAGTTTCAGAGATCAGAGAATCGTATCGATTTTCATTCTCAAGGCGGAGATGGCGTTTGGCCCGTCGGAAGGCGTCCTCGAGGGAATTGTCTCTCCAATTATGGCGGAAGGATTCGATGGTGACATTGGCGTATATTCCCATCTGGCGCAGAGCGTTATAACCGATGATGAAATTGGGCGAATCATGGATGGTACCGTGTATTTGAAGAGAAAGTTCCTGTATGATACCGTCGACAGGGAAGTTGCGCAAGCCGAGATAGCAGTATTTCTTGGCATGTGCTTCCATCTTGTTAACAAAAGTAGCGAAATCTTCTGCCATATAAATGGCGTGAAAAGAAACGACAATGTCAGCGGGATCGACGAGGACATTTTCCCAGGTGGAGGTGACGATGGTAATCCGTTTGGTTACTCCGGCTGTGTCAGCATTCCGTTTCAGGATGTCGAGCATAGCCGGGGAAGGGTCGACAGCGATGGTACGGGCAGCGACTTTTGCTAATGGTATCGTCCACCGACCGGTACCAGCGCCAACATCCAGGACGGTGTCCCCCGGCCTGATCGTGCTGATGACCATTTCCAGCAGAATATCACGTTGACCTTGATTTTTCCGTTTTGTAGCAACGTCATAATTTTCGGCTTTTTCTCTTCTCTGAAAAACAGCAGCATAGTTATTCTGACTGGCTTTGGCAAGCTCAGCCCACATCTGCAAATAATTAGGTTCCGGCATATTCGTTTCTCTTTTAGTGAAATATTATGAAAATCGAGTATGAAATCAACTCCTCGGTTTGCCGACGGGCATTACATAGAGGGGAGATTCATTTTCAGGCATATTCAGGATTTTTTTCACCTGGTCGTCGTGAAAAGCGCCTATCACTACTGAACCAAGGTTGAGTGCAGTTACCTGAAGATAAACATTCTGGGCAGCATGGCCAGCCTCCATATCAACATATCTTATACCACGTTCGCCATATCTTCTGGTGGTTCGTTCATAAACGGCAGAGATGACTAAATTTATTGCTGCTTCTTGGACCCAGACCTGATCAAGCGAAGCCCGTGCCAGTTCATCACGTAGATCGCCGTCCTTAATCCGGGTAATTTCATGTTCTTCAGGCTTGTACTTGTATATGCCGGGAGCCAGGTTTTCCACGTTTCCAGCGACAAGGTATACTTCTAACGGATAGGTCCCTCCTGCTGACGGAGCAGTGCGTCCGCCCCATCCGGCTGTTTTGCCCTGTGATGACCAAAGTAGTTGTGCCACCTCTGCAAGAGAGAGAGGCGCACTGGCGTACTCCCTGATCGACCTTCGTTTCAACAAGGTTTCTTCCAGAGAAACGTTGCTATTAAACTTTGGTTCGGGCAACCTGATAGTCAATTGTTGTACAGGTGAAGCAGAAGGCTTTTTTTCGGGTGTTGGAGTACAACTCGTACCAGTCAAGAATACAACTAGAGCTGTGGACAAAGCCAATATCTTTTTCACGTTTCCCCTCCCCGCGTTACTTACAAAAATCTAAAGGCAGTATACAAAAGTTTCAGGACACTTCCAATAACCGGATGGTAATCAGTTTAGAGTATTTCAGGTTGCCCAACCATTAGTTGTTTATACGGTAAACATGACATAAGTATTATGGGATGATATTTATATTGACAGATAGCACTATAGATGGTATCATCGGCAAAATTCTTTATTGTAGCGTGAAAGGAGTTCCGAATTGAGAAAACTTACCTTAAGCTGCATCATTTCGTTGATTCTGGTCACTGTACTATTATTACCGCAGCCGGCAGGAGCAAATTCAAATAACAGTATACTTTCCGGAAGCGTTTCGACTACCATATCGGTTAACTCTCCATCCACAATTATAATGCCCGATCTGGTACCCGGTACCGTAGTATACAGTCATCCGCAAACCGTACGAATTATATCAAATATCTCTAATTGGAGTTTAACAGTAACCGATACCAGCAATGACGAAAAAGACGGACGACTGTCCATGGCGAACGGGTATGATATGGAAAATCCGCTTTGTATTAGAGGTGGAGATCTTGAAAATTACCGGCCATTGTCTTCCATACAATCTTTAAAAAGCGGAGGGTCACCCGGGGCGGTAGATATCAATAATATTACATTTTTCCAGAATGTTCCGCAGACCGCGGCTCCGGGGACATATTCGATTACTCTGACTTTTTCGGTAACACCGGGGAACTAACAGTGATATTACTTTACAGGGCAATATCATCTGCTAATATTTTACTCTTCACCCATGAGCATATCGAGATCTAAACGAGCCTTTGTTGTCTGGAGCAATACAATCCTTTGTATTGTCGTTGCCATGGTCGCGGTTTCTCCGGTTAGCGGAATCACAATTTCCGGTGTTCTAGTGGCGACAGAAGTGAAGCCTGGAGGGATTGTAAATCACCGGGTTGTGGTGGCTAATGAAGAAGCCGCATCAACAGCGCAAATCGCGGTTGTGGTTGCTTCGGTGGCACAGGGCGTTGACGGGACGTTCGTACCATCATCAGATCCAGGATACCCATTTTCAGCAGCACAATACATATCAATTGAAAAAACTGCTTTCAAACTTGGACCCGGGCAAACTCGGGAACTCAATGTCACAATTCAGATACCCCGAACGATCGGCAACGGGGGCCGATATGCTATTCTCAGTGTCAAATGTTTTAACGACACCAATGCGCAATACAGTATCACGCCAGCTGTTAATATCCCTGTATTGCTAACAATAGCCGGATCGGAGATTGTTAATGAAGGCGAGATAAATAATTTATCCATCGTTGAACCGGTTGAAGGGAAACCGATAGAAATAACACTTGGGTTTAAAAATACTGGTAATCACCATTACAAAATATGGGGTAAAACAACGATCAGTGATTCCAGTGATAGGATTTTAGACACAATATTTGTGAATACCAGCGGAAATTCAATATTACCTTTGATGACCCGGCATCTTAAGATGACATTTGTCCCGTCGGCACCGCTGCTTGCAGGACGTTATCTTATAAAAAGCAGTGTGTTACTGGAAGACGGTACGGTGCTGGTAGAAGCTAACGGCGTATTCGATATCAAAGAAGTGTTTAAACCACCGCCACTACCCGCAACTATTACTCTTCATCCACTGACAGCAGCTACTCTGGCAACGGATGATGAAAGGATATCAGTGAATTTTCCTTCTGGGGTAGTAGTAGAAACAGCGAATATTGGTTTGATGTATTTCCCGGCGGAACGAATGCCGCCTCCGCCATCAGGTATGCAAATGGCTTCAACTTTATTCCGGCTTGAAGGGGTTAACGGTCTGCTTGCCCGGGAAGCTACGATTTGTGTCAAGTATTCTACTGCTGATTTGTCTGCTGCCAGAGATGATGTATCCCGTTTAGTGCTCGGTCGCTGGGATGATACAAGCGGCAAATGGATCACTGTGAGAACAAAACTGGACAGGGAAACTTCTACCTTGAAGGCCGCAACCAATCAACTCGGTATCTGGGCAATCATGGTACGAGAATCCGGCCAATTCACTCTACCCGGGATATATCTAGCGGTCGTTAGTGGAATATTGCTCTTTTTTATCACAGCGGTATTTATGTATTTGAGAAAAAAACCGGTGAAAGCCAAATCCAGGTAAAAATCGGGAAGAAAATCATTTTTATCGATGTGAATCTGTGCTAAACGGGTTATTTATCAACTGAGCCGTTGAGAGTGACGCCAAATTTTACAGCTACTTTCCGGATCCTATGGTTAAGGTAAGCAGCGATAAATCCGTACAGGAAACGAGGTATTTTAACTGTCAAGATTTGTTGTACTCGGCGGTGGATGATATGTCCTTCAGCGATATCCTCAACCATCATCCGGAAGGCTTTAATGATGTTACCACCTTTTCTTCCCAAATTTTCCAGAAACCTTCCGTCGATGATCGCACCACCCCCATAGCCGACTCCACCGAGCCAGACCATGCCGTTGCTACGGGCGAACAGACGGCATGATTCCAGGCTGGGCTGGAGTAGATAGACATCAGGAAACCCGCATTGAGCGACGGCGAACAGTTTTTTCCCAGCCAATTGCTTTTTCATTGTGCGAGTAATTTCTTCCATGAACCAGATAACAGGAGCAGGAAGCGTATCGATGTACATCGGCATAACCATACCAACTGTGTTGCAGACGGATATTAGCGCCTGGATATCAGAAAACGGCTTGATTCCTTCGTAATACGGGTAGACGAATTCCAGCTCGACCTGAAATCCCTGCTCTTCGGCCAATATTTTAATCGTGCGGGCAAAACTGAATGAAGTGCCTTTCTGACGGGGGCTGCCGACGAGGAGAATCATGCGTTGGTTTATCATAGTTGCGCTGCCTTGATCAGGGCAAGGTCAATACCGTAAGCCCAGTCTTTCAGGCGATCACCGGGACGGATTATCACAACACTGTGGCTGGACTGCATGTTCAAGGCGTTACGGGAAACCAGGAGATTGAAGTTAGCTTCTTCTTCCGAGTCCCCGTTTGAAAAACCGACAGCTAAAATATACTTACGTCCGTATCGCATCGGATGGAGCAGATGACCTTTCTGGACAATATAGGAAGCTTCACCTAGCGGCATGGAGCGGTCGATTGCTTTTTTAAGGAGTGAAGAGTATCCGCCATAAGTTATCGGAGTGAGGTAGATGAGCAGTTCACTGGCAGCTAGTGAGTGCACAATCAGTCGCATATCATCATTTTGAAAACACTCACCCGGAGTCCGGATAGCGCAGGTGTTGCAAGAACGGCATGGTAATATCTTCAGGTACTGTAGTGTATACCATGAGTAGACGACTTGGCGTTGAACAAGATAGGCCTGAAGCGTCGTGGAAACCATAGAGTCAGTGGTGATGGCGTCCAGTATCGCTGCTTTCATTTCAAACCCCGAAAATATTGAGCAATTAGTTGTACTGTTCCATTCATGCGAGTGGAATTAACTCCACCTGTCAAGATCTCGAAGAAAACACTGATGTTAATTCGTAACGTAATTATGGCAATTAAATTGCCAATAGTCTAGTACGTATTATAAACGGAGTATAGAAGCAAATGTAAGTTATTGATCAGTATCTATAAAGGATTTTAAGTATCGGTGGCGGAGAAGGGGCCGGGCTTCCCGAAGAGAAAGCCCGGCAGAGCGTAGCACAGGTAAGGCTAAACTATCCCCAGAGCGATTCTCCAAGGTTGCCCTGGAGTATACCGTAAAAGCGACCATCTTCCTGAGGGGCGACACCGAGCCAGCGGAAATACTGGAGATGGATAGGCACATCAAGGCCGAGCTGGCGGCGCAATTGGGCGGCGATCTCTTCATGATTACTTAGACCACCCTGGGCAGAAACTTCAGCTACCATGAGATCGATAACACTGCCGGGAATAAACCGAACCGTGAGAAAAACCGCGATTGTGACTGCCAGAAGTGTCGGGAAAATGAGTATGCACCTTCTGATTACGTAAGCTCTCATCGTATTCTCCTTTTTTAGAATTATTTCTGCGTTGTTTTCTATATTGATATAGCAATAAATGACGAAAAAAGTTCATAGTATTCCAGATAAACTTTAAGTATGACAGGTCAACGTATGTGAATGTATAATAATGCAATGGGAAAAACATTAGCAGAAAAAATACTCAGTAGCAGATCAGGCATAGATGTCAGAGCCGGTAGCCTGGTGGTAGTGCCGGTAGACCTGGCTTTTGTACAGGACAGCACCGGACCATTAACTCTTCGCCAGATTGCTGAACTGGGCATCAAGCCACTGAAGCAACCGAAGAACAATATTATTTTCATCGATCATTCTGTTCCCAGTCCGGCTAAAGAACTCTCCAACGACCATGTTTTCCTGCGGAGTTATGCCGGTGAAGAAGGGGTAGTTCTCAGTGATATCGGAGCCGGAGTCTGTCACCAACTGGTAGCGGAATCGTGGGCGAATCCAGGACAGGTGGTGGTCGGAGCTGACTCCCATACAGTAACCGCTGGCGCTCTGGGCGCTTTCGCTACTGGTATGGGGTCAACTGATATTGCGGTGGCCATGGCGCTGGGTAAAACCTGGTTTCGGGTCCCTGAGACGATCCGTGTCCGGGTTACCGGTCATCTGCATAACGGTGTCTTCGGGAAGGATCTGATCCTTCATGTAATCGGACTAATCGGAGCAGATGGAGCAACTTACAAGTCGTTGGAATTCGGCGGTGAAGCAGTATCCAGAATGAATATGGACGAACGCCTGACGATTGCGAATATGGCGGTCGAAGCCGGAGCCAAAGTAGGTCTGTTTCCTGCTGATGACGAGACCAGAAATTATTTATCGAAACAGGGGCGGGGTGAAAAATTTATTCCGCTTGTGCCCGATCCGGATGCCATATACGAACGGACTATCGAAATCGATGCGCTATTGCTGGAACCGACCGTCGCAAAGCCGCACACGGTTGACAATGTCGCCCTGGCAAGGGGGTTAAAAGGAATAAAAATCGACCAGGTCTTTTTAGGTACGTGTACTAACGGGCGGCTCAAAGATTTAAAAATCGCCGCAGAGATTCTGCGCGGGCGGAAGCGCCACGCCCGAACCAGACTGGTGGTGGCACCGGCATCGCAAAAAGTGTATCTTGATGCGATTGCGAACGGGTATATGACTACACTGGTAGAATCGGGAGCGACAGTGGTGCCGCCGGGATGTGCTGCATGTCTTGGCGTTCACCAGGGTGTACTGGGCGACGGCGAAGCGTGTCTCTCGACAGCGAACCGGAATTTTAAAGGCCGGATGGGTAATCCTAATGCCTTCGTGTACTTGGGAAGCCCGGCAACCGCCGCCGCTACGGCAATAACCGGTGAGATCACCGACCCCAGAGAATTTCTGTAAACAAGTTACCAAAGCAGATGATCGGCTTATAAAGTTGGCAGACAAAACATCTTGCTCGACCGAGACGGTGAGTTTGAAGGAAGGAATTTAATGTTGAACGGCAAAGTACATAAATTTGGGGACGACATATCGACTGATCTGATAATCCCGGGTCGATATGTCCATCTGCGGAGCAACCTGCCGGAACTGGCTAAGCATGTACTCGAAGATGTCGATTCTGAATTTACAAAGAAAGTAAATCCCGGTGATTTTGTAGCAGGCGGCAACAATTTCGGCCTGGGGTCGAGCCGGGAGCATGCGCCGATCGTCATTAAAATGGCGGGTGTTAGTGCCGTGCTGGCCAAGTCTTTCGCCCGGATATTTTTTCGAAATGCGATAAACATCGGACTGCCGGTGCTGGTCTGCGATACTGATCGAATACAGAACGGCGATAATTTGGAAATCGATCTTGTACAGGGGGAGATCCATAATATCACCGGTGGAGCTAGACTCAGTTTCAGTCCGATGCCGGATATCATGATCCACATATTGAATGAAGGCGGGCTGGTACCTTACATAAAAAAACATGGCGATCTGGTACTTAAAGAATAATAATATGAAAAAGAGGGTTTAACAAATACTGTGGGAATAGTAGAGATCGTTACGTATAGAAGCGGAGGTATTAAGTGAAATACCAGGTAACTCTAATTCCCGGCGATGGAGTAGGACCGGAAGTGATTGCAGCCGCCCGGCGTTGTCTGGAAGCAACCGGCGTTGCTTTTACGTGGGAGACGATCAATGCTGGAGAGACGGCTCTTAATACCGAAGGTAACTTGTTACCCGATCGATTACTGGAATCGATAAAGAAGAACCGGATAGCATTAAAAGGTCCGACAACAACTCCAGTAGGTACCGGATTCCGCAGTGTGAATGTTGCTTTACGAAAGTCACTTGATCTTTATGCTTGCTTGAGGCCATGCAGATATTACAAAGGTGTTCCAGCCCATTACCAGGGGGTTGATATCGTCGTGGTGAGAGAAAACACGGAAGACCTGTATACGGGGATTGAATTTGCGCGAGGCACTAAAGAAGCGGCGGAACTAATGTCTTTTATCCGGCAACATACCGGCCAGGTTGTTGCTGAAGATTCGGGGTTAGCTGTAAAATCGATTTCCGAAGCAAACAGCCGCCGAATTGTGAAGTTTGCCTTCGACCATGCGAGAAACAACCGGCGGAAGAAGGTCACCGCGGTCCACAAAGCAAACATCCTGAAATTTACCGACGGCTTTTTCTTGGAAGTAGCTCGCGATGTAGCACAGGATTATCCGGATATCGAGTTCGATGACCGGATAGTCGATGATCTGTGTGCTCAGCTTGTGCAACGACCACACCAGTTCGATGTACTGGTCTTGCCCAATCTTTACGGTGATATTATTTCCGACCTGTGTGCGGGATTAGTCGGGGGGCTTGGAGTTGCTCCAGGAGCGAATTTAGGGAAGGAGATGGCGGTTTTTGAACCGACACACGGCAGCGCTCCAAAATATGCTGGTCAGAACAAGGTGAATCCGCTGGCAGCGATACTTTCCGGGGTCATGATGCTGCGTTACCTGGGAGAAAATGCAGCGGCGGATAAACTTGAAAAAGCCGCCACTGAGGTGGTTGCTGCCGGGAAAGAAGTGACCTACGATTTGAAGGCCGACCGCAATGACCCGAGTGCGGCAGGCACGGATCAGATGGCTGATGCGATCATCAGGATGATTAACTAAAAAAAGAATGCGCTTCGGCATACTCTTTTCGAAATTATCATCAACCACGTTCGGTACGGTAACCATTACCGAAAGCGATGGGGATACGGCGGGCCAATTCTTCCAATGTCCAGACGCCGTCTTTATATAGTCCTTTATATTCTCCCGGCCAGGAATACAAAGCCACCCGTCCCCGGGAGGCGCCAAATATCTGACCGTTAAAATTTGCGGCTTGATCGGTTACCAGGTACATGACGATGGCAGGGATGTGCTCCGGTGGCGGGGGATCGCAGGACTCATCCAAAATCTGGCGGGTGATCTGTCCAGCCTTATACATTCTTTCCCAGGCTTCTTTGCCGCCTTTGGGGCTCATACGGGTATCGGCGATAGGGACAATGACATTGGCAGTGATGCGATAGTCTTCAACGGCCATGTTCAGAGCGATTCCGGAAGTAAGGCTTACCACAGCACCTTTCGAAGCGGTATAGGCGCTGGGTCCGTGTCCCAACCAGGCGGGAGAACTGAAATTAATGATTCGACCATAGTTTTGCTTGACCATATGTCCGAGGGCGTGGCGGCAGGTATTAAAGATACCGTCGATATTAACGTTCATAACGTTATCCCAGTCAGCCCACTCGGTCTCCCAGAAAGGCTTAAATCCGCGCCCCCCGATACCCGCGCAGTTTATCAGGACATCGATACGACCGAAATTGTAGATACAGGTCTCGATAATGCGGCGTGCACCATTAAAATCAGCCACTGACTCATAGTTTGCAACGGCATTACCACCAAATTGTTTGATTTCAGCAACAACCTGATCAGCCGGTACATGATCGGCACCAGTGCCGTCTTTGGCACCGCCGAGATCGTTGATTACTATTTTAGCACCGCGGGCAGCCATAGCCAGGGCAATTTCGCGACCCTGTCCCCGTCCGGAACCAGTAATGACAACACATTTGTTTTTAAGCGATAGCGACATCCGTGATCTCCTGATAAATAGCTTCTTAATTAAATCTCGAGCCTATCTTAGAGCAGTCGCCAAAGGAAATCAAACGGAGGAACAGATTTTATTGATATCAAAAAAGATAAGTGGTAGATTAATAGTAATGAACATATGCCCACTAAACGAGGCGCAGTAATGCCTCGACCACCGAAATGCAGGCGCGTCAGTATTTTACCCGAGACCACTTATTTCAAACCGGCAGGCATTCCACTGCGCTATCTGGAAGAGAATTGTCTCACCATTGAAGAAGTGGAGGCAATCCGGTTGCGCGATTTGGAGCACCGGGAGCAAGTAGATTGTGCTGCACGGATGAATGTATCCCGTCCGACATTTCAACGTGTGCTGGCTGCGGCCAGACGAAAAATTGCCGACAGCTTGTTGAAAGGAAAAGCGATATGCATCAAAGGGGGTAATTATGTGTTGCAGAAAGAATATGTCGATGATAATTTTGACCACGAAATCGAAGGAGGTACGATGAATAATTTTAAAGTTGCCGTAGTATCCGAAGATGGTACGACAGTAAGCCAGCATTTTGGTATGGCTCCCTGGTACATGGTATACACAATTCAAGATGGCAAGCTTGCCGCTACGGAAAAAAGGGAGAAAGCCGGGCATCATCAAATGGGTAATGCTCATCCGCACGGTAGCCAAACTCATGGACACGTCCAGGATACAGCTTCACAGGACTTACATAACCGCATGGCATCTACCATCAATGATTGCAAGGTTCTTATTACCGGGGGTATGGGGATGGGCGCTTATCAAAGCATGAAAAGCAATAACATTGAGCCTATTGTCACCGATGTAAGAGACATTGGACAAGCAGTCAAACTATATCTTCAGGGAAAGCTGCCCAACCTGAAAGAACGATTGCATTAACATGCCGGATAGCTATAAGAACCGTACAATCATAGGAGTGATCGATGCAACCGAGAGACGAACGAACCCTGGAACAGGTATACCGGAGTGCGGTCAGCGGCTTGTACGCCCGGATTCGCAATAACTATGATTTCCTGCATCGCCGTTTTGGCGAAGAGGGGTTGAAAATGATATCGGAGATGAGCCGGGAATACGGTTTGGCTATTGCTACTCGTGCGAAGCAACGTTTGCCAGCCAACGATCTGACGTCAGTAGCCCGGTATTTACTCCGGATATTTGACACGGTGGGGCGGGGAAAAGAAGACAAGGTATCACCGATCGTTTTCGAAGAAGAACGTGTCATTATCACAGTAGCTGAATGTCCGCTGCATTTCACCGATCCGGCGATGTGCAGGGCGCATACGAATATGGAAAGGACCGTGGTGGAGGAGGTTAATCCCGGTCTTACGTATACTATAGGAAAGTCAATTCCGGCAGGCGATGCTTGTTGTGAGCATATTATCGAGGTAAAAAGGCAGTAATTTATCATATACGGTGTCACCAGAAAAATATAAATTTTGTAAAAAAGTTTCCAACCGGTCAAAGGGCAGATTAGTGATACTGTTAGCGCTTTCCAGTGGTGAATAAGGTTATCCGCACCACCTTTGTTTTCCTAGATTCACAGATGATACAATGCAGTGAAACACTTATATAAGCGAGGGTGCCCGTGAAATCGATTGTTTCTAAAGTAGTATTCGATATGTTCCCGGAATATGTACGCGGTGTAATTATTGCCCGGAATATCGATAATCACGGCGAAAATCCCGGTTTACTATTATTACTCCGAGAGGCTGAAATGAAGGCAGTTCGGGATCCCCTGATGCAGGATATCAAGAACCATCCCCGGATTGCACCGTGGCGTCAGGCTTACCTGAAATTCGGTGCGAACCCGAATAAGTTTTATCCTTCGGTGGAATCATTATGTCGCCGGGCACGACGCGGCGACCTGTTGCCGTATATTAACACGGCAGTTGCCCTGTTCAACTATTTTTCTTTAAAAAACGTTTTACCCAGCGGTGCCGACGACATTGATTCTGTAAGTGACAGTCTTTCATTGACTGTTGCCAAAGGGAGTGAGTCATTCACGCCGTTTAACACTACGGAAATTGAAAAACCAGATCCCGGCGAAGTTATTTATTATGACGGAGATGTTGTTATGTGCCGCCGCTGGAATTGGCGTCAGGGAGATCAGACGAAGCTGATTCCTGAAACCAGGAATATAGTTATCAATCTGGATTGTTTGCCCCCGGTGAGTATAGAAGAGGCGCGTGCCCTCACTATGGAACTCGCTGATCTAGTGACAAGATTTTGCGGCGGAGACGTACACTTTGATTTGATCACCCGAGACCGCAACGAGGTTGAAGTATAATGCTGTTTTGACTTAACCTTGAGCCGTTGTTAAACTTGATTTGAAGGATGAGATCGAGCGTGGTGCAGATCAAACGTCTGGCATTATTTCCGTTAGGGAGCACAATAAATAGTCATAGCCATCTGGTCATCGGTGGTTGTGATTGTGTGGAACTGGTTGAGCAATTCGGCACCCCGCTTTACGTCTATGATGAAAAAACCATCAGACACAGCGCCCAAAGCCTTAAAAACGAATTCCGCAACCGTTATCCGGCTACTGCAATACTTTATGCCTGTAAGGCATTTCTTAACCCGGCATTGTTAAAATTGATGCAAGACGAAGATATCGGTCTGGATGTGGTTTCCGGCGGTGAGATGGCAATTGCCCGGCAATGCGGTTTTCCCATGTATAGAGTATCGTTCCCGGGGAATAATAAATCGGAAACCGAATTACGACAGGCACAGGAATACGGTGTGGGACGGATTGTAATCGACAATTTCGATGAGATTGACATAATCGATAGGGTGACACGGACGACCGGACATACTTTTGACGTTTTGATCCGGATCTCGCCGGGAATCGATCCTCATACCCATGAATATATTGCCACCGGGAATATCGACAGCAAGTTTGGCTTTCCCCTGTTGGAAGCCGAGGAAGCTTTGCGATCAGCGACTATGATTCCGGGGATAAATGTGCTGGGGTTACATTTTCATCTCGGATCCCAGATTACAATACCGGATCCGTACCGAGAGGCGATTAATGTGGTCATAGATTTTGCTGCCAGAATGCAGGGGAAATATAATTTCCGATTTAGGGAGCTGAGCGTGGGGGGTGGTATTCCGGTCCAGGTAACACTGGAACGAATGGTTCCTCCAATATCGGAAATTGCAGAAACTGTAACCGCTTCTTTGATTACCGCATGCAGACAACATCAATTAGAAATACCGCAACTGGTCATTGAACCGGGTCGCGTATTGGTTGCCCAAGCTGGAGTAGCTCTTTATACGACTGGTACCAGAAAAGCTATTCCGGGCATACGCAATTATGTTTCCGTGGATGGCGGTATGGCCGATAATATCCGGCCATATCTGTATCAAGAACGGATGGAAGCCGTTCTGGCGAACCGGATGCGTGCTCCATTTCATGGAAAAGTAACCATCGCGGGCAAGTTCTGTGAATCTGGTGATGTACTGATGCGTGATTACGAAATGCCGGAGATGGTGCCGGGTGATATCCTGGCCACATCAGGTTGCGGAGCTTATAATATTCCGCAGTCCTGTAACTATAATGCCTTTTTGCGACCGGCGGTGGTGATGGTTAGAGACGGTAATGCAGTACTGATCCGACGACGTGAGACGGTCGCCGATTTGGTCAGGTGCGATAATTTTGAGTGCTAGAAACTATGTGGAATACTATCGGACAGAATCGGGCGGTAGCTCTTTTAGAAAGTAGTATAAAAAGAGAGAAAGTAGCGCATGCCTATCTGTTTTCAGGTCCTGCCCATATAGGTAAAATGACGCTGGCTCGCGATCTCTCTTGCGCGTTGAATTGTAGCGGAAGTACGCCTCCCTGCAATGAATGCTTCTCCTGTCAGAGGATATTCTCCGGCAAACATTCCGATGTCCTGGAGATCGGTTTAAATAAAAACACCGATGGAAAAACCTTTGCCGAGATTGGAATCGAAGAGATAAGACAAATACAACACTCGGCTAATTTGCCGCCATTTGAAGGGAAATGCCGTGTTTACATCATTGATGGTGCCGAACTGCTATCGACAGAAGCGGCTAACTGCCTGTTGAAAACGCTGGAAGAACCGACAGGGCGAGTGGTGTTTATCTTACTCACGGCGCAAGAGCATTTACTACCGGCTACAGTTATTTCGCGATGCCAGAGAATAGAGTTGTTTCCTGTTCCCAGACAAGAGATTACAAGAGTGCTAACAACGCTCTGGCATGTACCGGACACCAAAGCCGAATTGCTTTCCCGTATTTCGCACGGTAAATTGGGATGGGCGGTACAGGCAGCGGAGACAGATTTAATGGAAAAATATTCCGACCAGATCGATGAGATTGTCAGTATTGTCAGCTCTGATATGGAGGAACGGTTTCAATATGCGGCCCGTCTGGCCAATGAATTCAGCCAAGAACGGGAAAAAGTCCAGGAGAGATTATTACTATGGCGTGATTGGTGGCACGACTTATTATTGGTCAAGTACGGTATGGTCGATATGGTTGTCAATGTTAATCGGCTAGACGTATTGAAGCGTATGGGGGACAACCTGTCACCGGGACAAATAAGACCGGTCATTACTGGTATAATGTCTGCTGGTGAACAGCTAAAGCTGAATGCCAATGCCCGTTTAACCTTGGAGGTTCTCATGCTTAGCATTCCTTCAATAAAAATGGAATCTGTGATAACGTGATGGTATGGTATCGATATATACAAAGCACATTGTAAACAATGAGGTGACGGATGCTAAATATTGTCGGGGTGCGATTTAAGAGAGTCAACAAGGCTTATTATTTCAACCCCGCCGGACTTGATTTGAAGATAAGCGACCAGGTAGTTGTAGAAACGACGCACGGTTTGGAATTGGGTCACGTGGTTATTGGACTGAAACAGGTTGCGGAGACAGAAATCCCCGAACCTTTGAAACCAGTATTGCGTAAAGCACAACCCGAGGATTATAAGCAAGCAAAGGAGTTGGAAACAAAGGAAAAAGACGCTCTTATCGATGGCGCCAAACTGGTGGAGAAGTTGAATCTACCGATGAAACTGATTTCGGCTGATTATAACCTCGACGGCAGTCGGGTTACCGTTTATTTTAGTGCCGAAGACCGGGTGGATTTTCGCGAACTGGTAAGAGAGATGGCCGGGAAATTACGGGCGAGAGTCGAATTACGACAAATTGGCCCTCGTGATGAAGCTAAGATGATCGGTGGTTACGGCCGGTGCGGCCGACCTCTTTGCTGCGGTAGTTTCTTAACTGAACTTACGCCGGTGTCGATGAAGATGGCTAAAGACCAGGGGTTACCTTTGAATCCGATGAAAATATCCGGGTGTTGTGGCCGACTCATGTGCTGTCTGAGCTATGAATGCCAGCAGTACCGTGACCTCCGCAAGAATCTTCCACGCGAGGGGCAGCGGGTGATCACTCCTTCAGGGAATGGTAAAGTTGTCGGTGTCAATCCGCTCCTGAATTCGGTCATGGTACAACTCGACGAAAGCCAGGTTACGATAGAATTACCGGCTTCAGATATTAAAGTTGAAACCGGGTCGGTAGCAACCAAGGATATCGAAAGTAGTGAAGCTCCGGTTACACTGGATGAGTTACAGGTTAATGATTCGGATGTTCAGCCTTAGTTCAGTATTTCTGAACGGATTATGCAATATCGGCAATAATTCGCCTTACCATCAATATTCAGATACAAAAACGGGGAATGTGGCATAGTGATAAATTCCAAAGTCCCTTCATTTACCGAAGAAATACTAATGAGGAAAAAAGGCTATAAAAATATCGCCGGTATTGATGAAGTGGGACGAGGTGCCCTGGCGGGTCCGGTAATGGCTGCCGCAGTAATAATGCCGATTGATCTCGAGGGTGACTGGAAAAAGCAGGTCTGCGACAGTAAATTGTTAACCCCGATGCAAAGAGAATCTTTGTATTTTCCGATATACGAAAATGCAGTTGCTATCGGGATCGGCATGGCGGATTGTTTTACTATTGATACAATTGGTATTGCCCATGCAACTCAGACGGCGATGTGTCAAGCTGTAGAACAACTAGCAACGCCACCCGACGCAGTGCTGATTGATTATTTCACTATACCGGGTTTGAATCTGCCGCAAAAAGGTGTGGCAAACGGGGACACGATCTGTTTCTCTATTGCCTGTGCTTCCATTATTGCCAAGGTGACCCGAGACCGATTAATGAACGAATATGACATTCAGTATCCCGGATACTTTTTTGCACATCATAAAGGATACGGTACCGGTGAACATTTAAGTTGCTTAAACCGACTCGGTCCGTGTCCGATCCATCGACGGGCATACCAACCGGTCAAGGCGCTCTCGGGAATTATGAAGAACAATGAGAATCTCCCATCGGGTGAGAGCAACAAATCTGGTCGATAATGAAGAGAAGAGAGATTGGAGTCCTGGGAGAGAATGCCGCCCAGAATTATCTGAAGAAACGGGGTTACCGTATTATCGAGACCAACTACAGATGTCCCCGGGGTGAGATCGACATCATCGCGCGGCACAGAGAATACCTGGTGTTTATCGAGGTACGGACCAAGTCAAATCTTTTTTTCGGTACTCCGGAAGAATCAATTTCAGCTACCAAACGCAGCAGAATGAAACTCACGGCGGCATACTACCTGCAGTCTCTGTCGATATTACCGGTTTCCTGGCGAATTGATTTCGTAGCTGTAGAGATGGGGGACAATGGTAAATTGAAACGAATCGAAATCATCGAAAATGTGGTGGAGGAATAATAAAGAAGAACAAAAATTTCTTTACCCTCTAATTCATGATATGTTAACATAATTTGAGGGTTTAACGATGCCGTTGTACGAATATTTATGCGATAGTTGTCGGGTAAAATTTACTGTTTTAGTCCGTAGTTGGAAAGAAAACTACACTGTAATATGTCCCCGCTGCGGCAATCCAAAGACAGAAAGGACAATCTCAAGCTTCGCGTATCACAAGTCAGTAAAGACTATTCATGAGGAGTCCGGAGAACCGTCTATTCATGCCGGGATTGATTACTATAAGGATCCCCGTAATATTGGCCGCATTACAGAAAAACAATTCCGTGATATGGGCATGGAAGTGCCTAAAGAGATAAAGGAAGAAATTTCTGCAGCCAGAGAGGGTATTCTTCCCGATGACTTGGCAGCATAATTACCTGATACTTAGCACAAGATACATGCTTGACTAAGAAGTCTGTTCAAGAATGTTGTAGGGATCGCAGGAGATGGCAAACAGGGACAATAGTACAATGCGAATAATTGATGCCAACCTTAACCGGGCAGCGGAAGGTTTACGGGTTATCGAAGAGATTGCTCGTTTATATCTCAATAACGGTATCATCAGCGCACAACTGAAGACGTTTCGGCATGAATTGGTCCAGACCAGCTCTGAATTACAAGTGCGGTTGATTCAATCAAGAGATGCCATTGCTGATGTTGGCAGGGACAGTCGGGTATCGGGAGAAGTAGCAGAGAAGGATTTGAATCAGTTGTTGATTGCCAACTCCCGCCGCGTCCAGGAATCGCTGAGGGTTCTGGAAGAACTAGCCAAAATACCGGAGATGCCGGCGGAGTTAGTTTCACAAAATTACAGTCAATTTCGCTTTAACCTGTATACGATAGAACAGCAATTGCTATCGGACTTATTACGGCAGGAGAAACTACAAAGGCTTAAAGGCTTATATGTTATCATCGATGGACAATGGTTAAAAGGCCGCTGTCACCTTGATGTGCTACAAGAGGTGATCCGGGGTGGGGCCAGAGTAGTACAACTGCGGGAAAAAACGATGTTGAAACGGGATCTCGTACCGTTAGCGCGTCAGTTCAGGCAAATCTGTACTGATGAGCAGGTATTGTTTATTATCAATGATCATCTGGATATTGCGCTGGACTGCAATGCTGACGGATTGCATATCGGGCAGGAAGATTTGCCGGCTACAGTCGCACGTTGTTTGTTAAAAACGGATCAGCTACTCGGTATTACCGCCAATACAGTTGAACGCGCCATTACAGCTAAAGATGCAGGGGCGGACCACATCGGGGTGGGGGCGATGTTTCCCACGGGTTCCAAGAATGCAGTTGATGTTGTCGGTGTTAAGCGGCTACGGGAAATACGGAAAGCCGTTGCATTGCCGATCGTAGCCATCGGCGGTATTAATAAAAGCAATTCCCGGGCAGTAATGAAAGCAGGGGCAACTGCAATAGCAGTAATTAGCGCGGTGGTCAGTGAAGACGATCCTGAGAAAGCAACCCGGGAACTAGTAAGAATTATTGAGGAGATAAAATGAGCCGTCCAACCGAGAATCTCGATGCTATCGCCGAGCAGATCAGGATCAACCTGGCGGCGAAAGATTCCGCCCGGGAAAAAGCTTTGCCCGGTTGTCGGGAAGCTATCAGGTTCTGTAGCTTGTCTATCCGGGCAATCCACCGTCAGGAGTTCGAGGAAGCAGAGAAATTACTGCAAACAGCGGCTGATTTACTCAAAGAATCTGAACAATCTCTTATCGTCAGTCCGGAAATCATGAATACTGGTTTTCTGCGGGATGCCCAGAAAGAATATGCCGAAGGACGGCTTTTACTAAATATGGTGACTGGTAAACCGGTCGCCACGTCGGCTGAACTGGGGGTGGATTCTGCAGCCTATCTGAACGGATTAGGTGAAGCCGTAGGTGAACTGCGGCGTTATTTACTGGATAGCATGCGGCGTGGCGATCTTTCCAAAGGCGAGGAGTTGCTTGCTGAAATGGATGATATTTACAGCGTGCTAGTGACGATCGATTTCCCTGATGCGATCACCGGTGGTTTGCGGCGGACGACTGATATGGTGCGGGGAGTCCTGGAAAAAACGCGCAGCGATCTTACCCTGGTCATCAGGCAAGAAGCCCTGGAAAAAAGATTAGCCCAAACTGAAAAAGACCTTTAGCCTTTTTAGTTTCAGCGAAAGAGATACGTGTCCGGTTAATAAATCTGTAATCTCCTTATAAAAAAAAGCCCCGACCAATTTGGTCGGGGCTTTTTTTATTCTCGAATGAAATATTGGCTAATAGCCCATTGATTTCTTCAGATCTCGGTCAATCCAGATGTACATGTTTTCTTGCCATTCATTGATAATACCAGGACTGAGTTCGCCGTGATAACCTTTGACCCAGGGTTGCCAGAAGGTCACCAGTTTCTGGACGGGGGTGGGGATTACCCATGCTTGATTAAGCAGGTATCTGGTGAATTCTTTCATGACTGCGTCGCAACCAGCATCGTCACCGGAATTGAACAGTTCAAGCATTTTATCTCTGGCTTCAGCTGCTTTGGGGTCGGAGATGTAGCTGAGATTCCAGCCACCGCCGGAACCGGCGAAGTTAGTACCTCTTCGGTAAGTTCCGGAACTAGCCATCAGACCGTATAACATATCGTCGTAGTTACGTTGGGTCCATCGGGTATTATGAGCGGCGAATTCCAGGGGGATCAGGGTCAGATCGACGTTGACCTTAGCCCACATCCCCTTGATGATCGACAGGTAGTCCGGGTTGAAAGTACCGACATTGGAATACATTATGCTGCAGGAGAAACCGTTGGGATACCCGGCTTCTTTCAGCTTGGCTTTTGCCTTGTCGGGCTGGTACTTATACAGGTCCTGGATTTCAGCCGAACACTCTTCAAGAGGAAGATAAACTGACTTGAAGTCAGGCATCGGGGTGATCGGGAATGACTGGGCGAACGCCTGACCATCCATGAAGTCTTTGATTATGGTACTGAAATCAGTGGCATACATTAGTGCATGGCGAACCCGGATATCTTTATAAGGAAGATTCTCTTTATCTGTGCGCATAAAGATATGGCTTGGATTCTGAGGTATGAAAGACAGTTCATTCAGACCGGGTATGGAACCCCTGACGTTCTTAGCATCATCCCAGGTCTGATTTGCCAGGATATCGAGTTTGCCGGTCCGCATGGCAGAGTGTAAAGTCGAGCTGTCAGTGATGATCAATAATTTGATGCGATCGACGTAAGGTAGTTGATTACCTTTACCTGGGCCGACCGGATCTGTACGCCAGTAATTCTGGTTTTTCTCGAATTGTGCAGAACTATTAGAAACAAAGTCAGTCAGATAGAATGGGCCGCTGCCGACCACGTTGCGCCAATCGCGAAAATCGCTATACCTATCGACAACTTCCTTGGGAACGATGCTGCACCAGTCAACAAGGTACGCGGCGAAGTTGTAGGCGTCCTTGGGGTCGCAGGTTACATTGACAGTCCATTTGTCTACCAGCGTGGCTTTCGCGCCGTTGGTGAATGTCGGGGCTGCCAATCTCCAGTAAGAGGTCGGTAGATTCAGCATGCGGTTCATCGTGTACCAGACATCATCGCCGGTTAATTCCCGTCCGCCCACCAGTTTACTTGCTGGAGAGTTCTGGTTAAGCCAGAAACGAATGCCCTTGCGGATTTTGAAGGTGATGTTTCCCGGTGCTGTGATTTCGTAACTCTCGGCTACCGAGGTGCCTTTACTGGCCCAAGCGTAGTTACCGTTGGAAAGCCAGGAGTATTCGTTGGTTCCGGCGGGACCTTTAGACCAATCTCCGGTTAACGGTTCATCGTGGGTCAGGTGATTGGTGACAACGAAAAAGGCTGCCTGAAAGCCTTCATCGAAGCCGAGGATATCACCGGTCCGAGCAATGGTCAGTGTGCCACCGTATTTGGGCACGTTGCTACCTGTGGGCGTGGTGGTGGGTTTACTGGTGGTGGTGGCGGGTTGAGTGCCGCCTGGTTTGGTGGTGGTGGTATTGGTTGGATTTGCTTGGCCACATGACGTGAGAAAAAGCGAAGCGATCATGATAGAAGCCAGCATGATAGTGAAAAAAATTCTGTTCAAATTTTCTCCTTTTCTCTCCTTTTTTAGTAAATATTAACAGAAATATCCAATATGCTATAACTTATATCAATTAAAGTCAAGAACTCTAGGGATATATCATGTATGCGAAATTAGCTACGGGTGATCATGCACTACTTTTCGATTGATAAGAAATCGAAAGGGGGACAGCTTGTCCCCCTTTCGGACAATGACAGATAAATATGGAGTAAAATAAGGCGTACACCGCAGAATCCCTGCAATACAACAAATAATAAAATTGTAGCGCCGGATGTCAGATACTTGATATTACCAGTGCGGTTGTGCGGTTCCTACTTGAAAGATTAAGAACCTATCAGATTACGGATTATTTCTACCAATTCTTCGGGTAAGAATGGTTTTGAGAGAAAAACGGTTGCCCCGAGACTGAAGGCTTGCTTGGCAATAGAATTACGGGCGCTGATAACGATAACCGGTATGTGGGGGATAACGCAAGTAAATTCGAGTTCGCGGATTTTCCGGAGTACGGAAAAACCATCGATGCCGGACATGAAGACATCGAGGATAATGACCTGCGGTTTCAATTCGGTGATTAGTTTTAAGGCGTCCTCGCCATTGGACGCAGTGATTACATTGAAACCGAAGGAACCGAGACTTAACCTGAGAAACCGTAAAATCCGGGGCTCATCATCGACAACAAGAATACTGGATTGAGTTCCGTTTCCAGCGCTGAGCGAGGGGAGTACAGATGATACCATCTGAAGGTTGTTGTATACGGATTCGCTATGTTTGGAATTCATTATTCGACAGGCAATTGGAATATTGGTTGTGAGTCTACCATGTCGGAAATTACAAAGTCGTTACAACAATTTCAGAAATATTACAAATATATAATATATTTCAGTGCAGGGCACTCTTTTAAGGTGCGGCTGGTTTGTAATATAATCTAGAGGCATCACAGACGCGGGCTCGTAGCTCAGTGGCAGAGCGGTCGGCTCATAACCGATTGGTCGTAGGTTCGATACCTACCGAGCCCATATTTAATATCGACTTGTATAAATCAACAGTTCCCCATTATTCAATCGAGACTCACGATGTCAGCATTACGGGTCAGCCAGCAAATTACCTGCCCGGTCTTCGATATCTTTCAAACGCGATTCGAGTTCCTGTTTAACTTCGATTGAGAAACCGGACATGAAACAGTGAATCGGATCAATCTAAAAAGCCTGTCGGCACTGTGCAAGCCCGTGTTCTGTAAGGCGAACCTGCCAGATATTTTGGTTACTTTTGTTCCGGATCCGTTTTACCAGGCTTTAGTTTTTTTGCGAACGAGGAGGGCGGAAACGGAATCATGGTTGCGGAGCATCTCCCGGGCAAGCCGCTCAGGTATCAGTTACTCAT
This sequence comes from Dehalococcoidales bacterium, assembly GCA_037440885.1. Taxonomy (GTDB): domain Bacteria; phylum Chloroflexota; class Dehalococcoidia; order Dehalococcoidales; family UBA2162; genus JBBITI01. Next base: position 50,707 of record JBBITI010000020.1, read on the forward strand.
TCGCGTCGTGGAGCAGAAATAAAGTATAAGTCTCAATCGAGTTGATACCAACGGGAGCGAGCTCCCTTTCACGGACCATGACAACGATGTTCCGGTCGCGTGTGATAGCTCCCTAAAGGCGGTAATCCGCGTTGGCAAATAGAGATAATTGCATCGGCTCCTCTCGATTGACAAGGCTTTAAAAATGTAAGTAAGATAAGCCGGAGTTTTGAATACGATATTAAACAGCTAATCGTAGTATGAGGATAAACAAAGAACAAAGTGGAAAAAATACAGGGAAGGTGAATGATGGAAAAGAAAATTACGGTGCTGGATCCACGCGGGCAACCCAGCGGTATATTCGGGCGGACGGTGTCCCTGGAAGCTAACATGATGGATATTCTGGATCCTTTTGCCCAACCGGAAGGGGTATTAGAACAGGGGAAAATGGCGCCAAGGCTATCCAGTCTGCAGAGGAAAAAGCTTTATCTAGTAGATACCGGCTTTGCGGGGGCTTATGAATTTCTGGAAGAAGTACAGGAATGGTTTAAGAACAACATGCCGGAAGTGAAAACAGTCCTGAAAAGGAAGGACGGGAATGTTTTCAGTAATTCGCCGGCCCTATGGCAGGAAATAAAAGATCAGGGGGACGCGGTCGTATTCGGGGTGGGGGGCTGAGACGGTTGTTCAGCGAGTATCGCTGAATTCAGCCGGACGATGGAAAATATTGGTGTTCCTACTGCGCCCATGGTTACGGCTCGTTTTGCTGATTATGTGACCAAAGACAGTGAAGCACACGGCGTGCCATTGCGGTTCAGCTATCCGCCTCATCCGGTGGGCTGGATGCCCCGGAAAGCATTGAAAGAGTACGTAATAGGCGAGGACCCGATCACCGGTAAGCCGTTAATGCAAGAGTTAATAGCGGCTCTGACCGAACCATTGACCGAAGCAGAAAAAAACCCAGAACCAGTCAGGAAACCACGCCGTCCACGATTGTTAAAACCGGATACCGAAGCTAATCTTAACCGGCTTTTTATCGAACGCGGCTGGACGGACGGACTGCCGATTATCATGCCTACTGAAGAAAGAGTAGCAGAGATGCTAAGCGGTACCGATCATGATCCCCATGAAATCGTTGGCCGAATGTCCGTCACCACCCATGAGGAGAAACTGGAGTACTCAGTTGAGAAAGTGGCGATAAACGCCGTGATGGCTGGAGCGCGACCGGAGCATTTCCCGGTGATACTGGCTCTGGCGGCATCACAACGACCATCATTACCAAGTTCGACCGGGTCGTGGGCAGGGATGGTGATCGTAAACGGTCCGATTCGGAATATAATAGGAATGAACTGCGGTGGTTCTGCTCTGGGGCCATTCAACTTTGCCAATTCTGCAATCGGGCGTGCCTGGACGTTGATGAGTATCAACTTCGGTGATGTAAACCTTTCTGAAAATTTTACCGGCAGTACCGGCAACAACTTGAACTACAATAACATGTGCTGCGGTGAAAATGAGGAGAACTCGCCATGGGAACCGTTCCATGTGCAGAAAGGATTTCGACCAGAACAGAGTACTGTAAGCCTGTTCCGCGGCTGGAGTTTGCAGGGATTTAGTGTCGGTCCTCCGAAGCGGATGGCACAGGTAATGACCGGACTCGGATTCGGGAATGCTACGTTCATTCTGGACCCTTTAGTGGCGAAATCATTAAAGAATGACGGCTTCAAAACCAAGCAGCAGTTAAGCGAGTATCTAGTCAAGGAAGCAAAGGGATTCGGGCAGGGAGGTCGTCCCATCTCGCCGGAATTGATTAATCATATCGTGGTTGGTGGAGAATGGAATCCGATCTGGTTGACAACAGATTTTGTATATACACAGACAGAAGTAATCGATAAATGGATCCCCAAAGCGGGAATTAAACTTGATGATCCACCGATCAGGATGCCCGCGCAAGTAAATTGCAGCGAGGGAATCTGCGGGGTACCGCTACATTTATTAGACGAAGAGGGAGGTAGATAATGGAAAGCGTGAAAGGAAAGACATCTTTTATTACAGGGGGAGCGAGCGGCATTGGCCTGGGAATCGCGAAAGTATTTGCCGGAAACGGGATGAAGGTAGTGATTGTGGATTCCCGGCAGGACGCGCTAGATGAAGCGATGGAGTATTTCCGGACAAAAGGACTACCGGTACATCCGATAAAATTGAACGTAACCGACCGGGAAGCATATGCAAAAGCCGCCGATGAGGCAGAAACCGTCTTCGGTAAGATCCATGTGCTGATCAATAATGCCGGAGTCGGGATCGGCGGGCTGATGCAAAATGCCACTTTCAAGGACTGGGATTATAATATCTCGGTAAATATTGTAGGGGTAGTGAATGGGCTGGTGATCATCTTGCCGAGAATATTGAAGCACGGTGAAGAAGGTCATGTGGTTTCAACATCATCAACGGCAGGTCTCTGTGCAGTTGGCGGAAGCGGACTTTATACAGCTGCCAAATATTGCGTTGCCGGAATGATGGAGTCACTGGCGACAGATTTACAGGGTACCAAAGTTGGAGCGTCGGTTTTGTTTCCCGGACCGGTCACGACAAACCTGGGTATCTCAACCCAGGCCAATCGTCCGGCGCACTTAAGGAATGAGTTTGAAACACCAAGAATACCGCCAGGGACTCAACAGCGACCGCCGATGGATATGAGCACTTTCATGGACCCGGTAGAAATGGGAGAACGTGTGTTGCGGGGAATATTGCGGAACGATCTGTTCATAAATACGCATCCGGAATTTAAAGCAGGTTATGCGATACGTTGTGAAGCAGTATTGCGGTCTGTTCCAGATGAACCGCCAAACAAAGCTAGACATGAAGTACTTAAGGCGTTCGGGACGCTGCTTTATAATCCGATATATGAAAAACAAACTACCCCAGGTACTTTGCTGAGAACTATACAGTCGTAAAGGGAATGCAAGAACCAACGATCATCAAAAGGTAAGTATAAACAACAGAAATATCTGGATAAAGAGGGAGTATATGAAAGATTTTCAAGGGAAAGTAGCGTTTATTACCGGAGGAGCCTCCGGAGCTGGGTTGGGACAGGCAAAGGTATTCTCCGAGGCAGGGTGTAAAGTAGTAATTGCTGATATCCGCCAGGACCATATCGACGAAGCGATGGCTTATTTCAAGCCGAAAAACGCGGCAGTGCATGCGATTAAACTTGACTTGACTGATCGCAAAGCCTATGCCGCAGCAGCGGACGAGGTGGAAAAAGTATTTGGTAGTCCCCCGCAATTACTTCTCAATACTGCCGGGGTGAATACATTCGGACCGGCGGAAGCCTCGACATTCGAGGATTTTGATTGGGTTCTGGGGGTGTGTTTAGGAGGTGTGATCAACGGGATGGTTATCTTCGTACCGCGGATGATCAAGGCAGGGAGGGGTGGCCATATTGCGACTACTTCTTCGTGGGGCGGTTTTATGGGATTTGCCGGTGATGCACCGTATGCGGCAGCTAAAGCAGCGGTCAATAATCTGATGGAGAGTTATTACCTGGCTTTGAAGCCGTACGGCATAGGAGTGTCGGTACTGTGTCCTACCAATATCCGGACCAATATTGCCGAGGCGATTTATACACGGCCTAAACATTTAGCGAACACGGGATATAAGGCAGATGAAGAGACCGTCGATTTTCTGCGCACGATTCATGCCCAGGGAATGGATCCCATTGAACTGGCGCAATGGCTGAAGCGCGGTATTGAGGCTGAACAACTTTATATCTTGCCATTTTCGAATGCCGAACAAATGCTGCGAGATAATTTCCAGCGGGTACTGGATTATTCCACGCCGGAAGGAACTCGGCGGCAGGACGAGATAGCGAAAATGCGTGCTGAAGAAATGAGGAAGCGTCAGGATCCCTATCAGGTGACCGATTCAGGTTGGGGTAAAGCCAGGGCAGACCTGGCATGGGTGAATGAATCTGCCCGGGCAAAGAAAAAATAGGTTGATAACCGTAGTCGGCAACCAAATATTGCACCATTGCAGTAACTTACAACCGGATTTGTGGAAGTAGATGTTTTCAAAGAGGTAAAAAGAAATGGCAATTACTTTACTTAATGATGTGATGAACCCGGAACCGCAGTCATGGACTCAAAATAAAGGAGTTTTCGCCGGGTCGGAGATAGCGACAGACAAACTGGCGAAACGCCTGGATTCTCTAGACGGAAAAACTATCTATCTGGTCGACGTCGGATACGGTGGCAGTTATAAATTCATGCAAGCTATCCAGCGCTGGTTCCAGAAAAATATGCCCTCAGTTACTACTGTCCGAAAGCGTAAAGCGGGTAGTGCTTTTATCGACGATGCCCAGGAACTCTGGCAGGAGGTAAAAGCCAAGGGGCACGGAGCCGTGGTCGGGGTTGCGGGGTGAATCGGTTGTGTGGCTGGCGTAGCCAGTTGCGCGATTACCCTGGAGGAAAGATACGGAATTCCCACAGCGCCATTTACGACGGATGCTTTTATTCCGGTAGTTCAGAATGACCGTAAAGCTGGATATTTACCTTTCCTGTATACGCCGCATCCGGTCATCGGTATGTCGGATCAACAACTTGATGCTTATGTCACCGGTAACAATCCGGACACGGGAAGACCAGTTATCGAAGATATCATTGATAATCTGACCAAACCAGTGGACACCAGAAAATTGAAGTTCAACGCAGCGAGAGTGGAGAGTAGCGGCAAGCCCGGGGCATTTGTGAAACCGGATACCGAAGAGAATTTGCTGCAATATTTTTACGATCAAGGCTGGACCGACGGATTACCGATAATCTTGCCGACTGAAGAACGGGTAAAAAGAATGCTTAGCGGTACCTGTGCTGAGCCGAATGAAATAGTTGGCGAGATGATGCGGTTCGATATCCGTGGTACAGTAAGATATACGGTGGAGAATGTAGCAGTACTGGCGGTCATGGCTGGTGCCAAGCCAGAGTATTTCCCGGTAATACTAGCTACCGCAGCCTCCGGATTGGATGCAATTCAATCTTCGACATCGAACTGGTCAGCGATGCTGCTGGTGAACGGGCCGATCCGGAAAGAGATCGGGATGAATTGCGGTATCGGAGCATTGTCTCCGGTGAACATGGCCAATGCGGTGATTGGTCGATCCTGGTCACTGATGTCCAGTTGCTGGGTGGATCTCCGGCCGGGTAAGAATATGTGGTCGTCACTGGGCAGTAACCTGAATTACAACAATAATTGCTGTGCCGAAAACGAAGAAGCCAGTGTCTGGGAACCATTCCACGTGCAGAAGGGATTCAAAAAAGAAGAGAGTGTAGTCAGCCTGTTCCGGGGCTGGGTTTGGGCTAATAGCGCCGGGACCGCTTCGATACGGTCG
>JBBITI010000021.1:0-22019 GCA_037440885.1 Dehalococcoidales bacterium
GACTGCTGCCTCGCAATGGTGTCTCTTGATGTGGTCTTCGTATTCCTTTCTAAAATATTTCATAGTGGTTAGTACGGGATTAGGGGCTGTTTGACCAAGTTGACATAAGGAACCGGATTTTACTTCCCAACAAAGATTAGTAAGATTATCAAGGTCTTCAAGTTTACCCTGGCCGTTGCAGATTTTTTCCAGCAAGGCAAGCATCTGTTTGGTTCCCAAACGGCACGGGACGCATTTACCGCACGACTCATCCTGGGTGAATGACAGGAAATACCGGGCAATATCAACCATGCAGGAGTCTTCATCCAGTACTACCATGCCGCCTGAGCCCACGATAGAACCGGCTTGGGCCAGCGTTTCGTAGTCTACAGTAAGATCCAGATGGGTCGCCGGTAAACAACCACCGGACGGGCCGCCGGTCTGGACGGCTTTGAACTGCTTCCTGTTCGGAATACCGCCGCCGATGTCGAAAATAATATCGTAAAGTGTAGTTCCCATCGGTATTTCGACCAAACCGCTGTTGGCAATCTTCCCGGTCAGGGCGAAAACGGTGGTTCCTTTACTCTTTTCTGTTCCGATTTGCGAGTACCAATCAGCTCCTTTACTTATGATAACCGGCACGGAAGCGAGTGTTTTTACATTGTTAATGTTACTGGGTTTACCCCACAAACCATAGTTTGCCGGGAAAGGCGGGCGGGGTCGGGGCATACCACGCTTCCCTTCAATCGATGCTATTAAGGCGGTTTCTTCACCACAAACAAAAGCACCGGCACCTTCTTTGACGTGGATATTAAAAGTGAAATCCGAACCCATTATATGATTGCCGAGCAAACCTTTCTCTTTAGCCTGTTGGATGGCTATACGTACCCGTTTGACGGCTAACGGATATTCAGCCCGGATATAGATATAACCCTCCGAAGCCCCGATTGCATAAGCTGCAATAGTCATGCCTTCGATAACGGTAAAAGGGTCGCCTTCCATAATACTGCGATCCATGAAGGCACCGGGGTCACCTTCATCAGCATTACATATCATATATTTCTGGTCGCCTTCAGCCTGGTGGCAGAGTTGCCATTTGGTACCTGTTGAGAAACCGGCCCCGCCACGTCCCCGCAAGCCGGATTTTTTTACTTCTTCAATCACCAGTTCCGGTGACATCTCATGCAGGCATTTCTTCAAGGCGTTAAAACCGCCGGTAGTAATATAATCGTCGATCCGCTCCGGATTGATGTGTCCGCAGTTCCTTAAAATCAAACGCTTTTGCTTCCGGTAGAAGTTAACGTCCTGGTAGTACTTGATTGCTTTGGCAGTCAACGGGTCTCTATAGAAAAGACGAGTAACCGGTTTCCCATCGCGGAGATGCGATTCAGCGATTTCAGTGACATCTTCTACCGTCACATGTGTATAGAAGACTCCTTCTGGCTCAACGACCGCGATCGGCCCCTGTTGACAAAACCCATGACAACCGGTGAAATCTACATCAACATCAGTGAGACCCAACTCGGCGACTTTCTTCTCCATGGCTTCCCGTATCTCAAAAGCTTTACCGGAAACACAACCGGTGCCGTGGCAGAATTTGATACAGCGGCGATTATTAGACGTTTTTCTTACTTCTATCACTGAATATCTCCCCCACTTTCTTTGTGGTCAATTGTCCATGTACAGTATTATTGATGGTTAAGTTTGGAGCTAATGCACAAGCTCCAATACAGGCCACTGTTTCCAGGGTGTATTCCATGTCCGGTGTAGTCTCTCCCGGTTTGATACCCAGGCGTTGCGTGACTTCTTTTAATATTCGATTGCCGCCACGTACATGGCATGCCGTCCCCCGGCAGACAGTGACTCGGTTTTTCCCCGAGGGAACCAGCCTGAATTGGGCATAGAATGTGGCGATTCCATAAACCTCTCCAATACTGATAAGCAGATGATGGGCGATCTTCTCTATCGCCTCGACTGGCAGATAGCCCAGTGCTTCTTGGGTTTCCTGCAGTATCGGAATTAAGTCTTCTTGTTTCGCTGTAGAATGATTCACCAGAATCTTGTTGAGTATCTCTTGTTCGGCACATGTACAAGTCATAGTATTCTCCCAGTTTTCTGATTCAACTTACTGCACTTGTTTTTCAATTCTGACAGCGCATGGAACGTATTTTGGTATTTTAAATTCAAAATCTACAGCCGGTGTTGTCATCAGACTCATCTGACCGTTGGCGGGCGGAAATTCCATAAAGATCGTACCCTGCAATAATCGGTTGGATATTTTGACCTTAGCTGATACTTCACCATGCAGCGAGATAACCTTGACTATCTCGCCGTTCGTTATTTGTAGATCTTGAGCGTCTTTTGTAAAAATTTCAACCGTGTCTTCGCCGCGTAGGGTTTTTAACCCACTTGCTTTCCGGGACACAGTACCGGTCTGGGTATAATATAAACTCCGTCCCAGGACCAGCATGAACGGATATTTCCCATCAGTTAATGTTTCAGGTGTCGTAAACTCAAGAGGAATAAATTGACCGGGACTTCCATTAAAGCTATCGGTGTAGAGGATCGGGGTGCCATTGCTTTGATTATCGGGACAAGGCCATTGGAGGCTGCCATTATCAAGACGGTTATAAGAGATCCCATGATAGACCGGTGTAAGACTGGTAATCTCGTCCATAATTCTAGAAGGGTAGCTAAAAGTGAATCCATTTTTACCCATTTTTTGTCCGAGTTGACAGGTTATCCACCAATCGGGCTTGGATTCGCCAACCGGATCGATCGCTTTTCTGATTCGTTGAACCCTCCGTTCGGTATTAGTGAAGGTTCCGTCTTTCTCAGCGAAGGATACTGCCGGCAGAACGACATCCGCCATTTTAGCGGTCTCAGTAAGAAAGATATCCTGCACGACTAGAAATTCCAGGGAGCCTAGTGCTTCCCTGACCTGACTGGCTGACTCGCCAAGTAATGGGTTCGACCCGATAATATACATTGCCTTGATATTTTTTTTCGTAGCTGCTTCGATTGACTCGGAAAAATTCAACCCTTTGGCATTACTTAATGAACAACCCCAGGCGGCTTCGAATTTAGCTTTTATCAGGGGGTCGTTTACGGGTTGATATCCTGGATACATGTCGGGCTGTGATCCCATGTCACAAGCACCCTGAACATTGTTCTGGGCTGAAAGAGGGTATATTCCCGATGAAGGCCGTCCGATATTCCCTGTAAGCAGGGCTAGGTTGGCAACCGCATGCACTCCGTTCGCACCTATCGTATTCCGTACAAAATCAGTATTATAAATAATCGAAGACTGACTGGAACCAGCATAAGCTCTTGCCGCTTCGGTGATCTTGTCGGCAGGTACTCCGGTGATTTTTTCTACGGAATCCAGAGAAAATGCTCCAAGTGACTTTTTAAAAGCATCAAAATTTGCAGTACGTTCTGTTATAAAAGTCGAATTCGCAAGTCCTTCATCTACAATTACCCGCATCATCCCCATCAGTAAGGCAACACCTGTTCCTAATCTGGGTTGTAGCCATACACTGGCAAAATGAAGAAGATTTGTCTCGCGGAAGTTAATCAATAGGAGTTTCGCCCCGTTATTAACCGCTTTTTTTATCTTTAGACCGACAATGGGGTGGGTTACTGTCGTATCGTTATCTATTACCAAAATGCAAGATGAATCGTTGATTTCCTCGATAGAATTAGTCATCACTCCCATACCAAAGCTGCGGGTGAGGCCAACATTGCTTGGGAATAAAGATAAACGTGCCTGGTTATCAATATTGTTTGTACCTAAGGCAACCCGGCTGAATTTCTGGAAAATGTAGTTATCTTCGTTTGTACATTTAGCTGAGGTTATCATCGCGAGTTCGTCACTACGATAGGCTCTGAGTTTATTGGTAACCAGGTTCAGTGCTTCATCCCAACTCGCCTTGACTAATTCACCATTTTGTTTTATCAAAGGCGTTTTAAGCCGGTCCGGATGATGGACAAATTCCGGAATGCCGAAACGTCCTTTAACACACAGTCTCGCTTTATTGACCGCACCTTCTTCAGTTCCGTGGCTGTTAACTATTTCACCCTGACGTATTCCTAATTTGATTGCACAACCTACACCGCAATAAGGGCAGATACTCTCTATTTCTTGAGATGGCTTCCTCGTTTCCTTAGGATTCAAAGCATAGACTGGACAGTGATCGAGACACTCTCCGCAAGACTCACAATTTGATTCGATAATCAAGTTACCGGCGGCAGTGCTGACTTTCGTTTTATAACCACGGTTGGATAGATTAATCGCGTTAACACCCCTGATCTCACTGCAGGAGCGAACGCATTTTCCACACAGGACACAGTAATTCCGGTCTATATTGAAGAAAGGATTACTTCTATCAACTGCCGAATCTTTGTTTAACGTTTGAAAACGCGGTTTAGCGGCTTCGAGAATGGCTTCTGTCATTTGTAAATCACACTGCTGGTTCCGTGGGCAGGCATCACAATCAGTAGGATGGTCACTTCTGATAAGCTGTATGGTGGCACGCCGTAGTCTGGCAAGGTCTGGAGTATCAGTTCGTACTACCATTCCGTCAGTTGCTGTTGTCGTACAAGCGGTAGGGTATCCGCGAACTCCCTCGATCTCTACGACACAAAGACGGCATGCCCCATATGGGTGCAAATCGGCATCGGAGCAGAGAGTGGGAATAAAAACCCCGGCTTCTTCGGCAGCCTCGAGAACAGTGATCCCTTTCCTGACTTCAATATTTTCACCATCGAAAGTAATTTTTATTAAATCATCCAATTGAAGCTCTCCATCATAAATACTCAAAGGCCATGAAGCACGCATGTATACCAAAATATGCTAATTGATGATATGCCTCGATATATTTTCAGTTTCGTAATGAAAAAACTGTAGTATCGATAAGTTGAGTCTGAGAGTGTTAATCCATTGATAGCAACATGAAGTATGATTTGTTGACTTGGTCAATATAGTCGACATGTTATTATTTTTGGCTATGAAGAAATCTACCAGTAAAACGGATAGAAGGACAGGCTGATAAAATATCAAATTCGGATTTATCTACAAGCATAGGTCTAAATCAATAACTATTATATGACCGCAGACAATATTAGTCAAAACATATTTATCAATTAATTATCATATATGAATAGTGGTCATTCCGTGGCGAGTTAGAAAGGGAGAGTAGATATCATGGGAACCATGAGAGATGTGTTTGACACAAATCAAGACGCCGATGTAACATAAATTAATTCTGGTAAACGGTTCAGTGCCGAGCGCATTTTTGTTTTCATAAGATGTGACAAGCTACTCGGCGATTGCCTGTATCTTAGGTTATAATCCTATCGGTTCAGTGACATCTACCTGATTTAGTTAATGGAGGATAACATGTCCGGTGACTTTCGTGAAGATTCTTTAAAAAACGTTAAGCGTCAGCGCGAAGCGTGGGAACAGGGAACTCTCAAACAAGCTTTAGACCGCTTTAAAATCAATAAAAGTCCCAACGAATTCTATACTCCGTTGGATATACATGACTTCGATTTTCTCGAGAAAGTCGGTTTTCCCGGCGAATATCCTTTTACCGCAGGTACCTATGCTTCATCGGTGCCGGGAAGCGGGCCGGTGACTGGTGGTTACCATATCGGTGGCGGCGGCGGCCTGGTACGTGCCGGTCGTTACTCCGGCTACGGAACTGCAGAAGACACGCGTGAATATTACCAGCGCGAAATCGCCCGTGGTCGCAAAGGTGGTCCGAACGTCGCTTTCGATCTACCGACCCAGATTGGCTTGGATTCTGACGATTTCCAGGCAAGAGGCGAAGTCGGACGGACGGGTGTTGCCTTCGATACTCTCGCTGACTTTGAAGTTCTTTATGAACCTTTTAAGGGCGATACAGATTTGGACAAAATTGCTTCTAACTGGACTATCAATGCTCCTACGATTGTCATTTTAGCTGCTTATATCGCTCTGGCTGAAGAGCGAGGACTTGATTTAGCCAAGCTGAAAGGTACCCTGCAAAACGATATCTTGAAAGAATACGTAGCTCGTGGTACCTATATTTTCCCACCCAGGCAGTCGTTACGGTTATTCCGTGATACTGTTGTCTATTGCAATGAAAATCTGCCTAACCTGAACCCGGTCAGTATTTCCGGTTATCACATGCGGGAAGCTGGCGCCAGCCGGGTACAGGCTCTGGCATTCACCATGTGTAATGCTATTGCTTATGTTCAGGTGGGAGTTGATGCCGGTCTTGATGTGGATTCTTTCATCGGCAGGTTTTCTTTCAATACTCTGGGTGGTGGTATGGAAGTGTTGAAAGAAATATGTGCCCGACGTGCCAGTCGCCGGATGTGGGCCAGGATAGTGAAGGACCGGTTCGGCAGCAAGAACCCCCGGAGCCAGATATTACGTGAAGCCGGTGGTTTCTTGACCGGTGCGTGGAACTGCACTACCCAGCGTCCGATGAACAATTTGACCCGTGCTGTGATCGGTGGATTTGCGGGTGCCCTGGCTGGTTATATCCCTTCGGCAGAACCGCCTTATGATGAACCTCTTGGATTAGGCTGGAGCATCGAAGCACAACAGCTTGCGGAAGACGCTGCCAAAATTTTGCATTATGAGGCTAAACTCTCCCAGGTTCAGGATCCATTGGCCGGTTCATACTTTTTTGAGTCTATGACTGACCAGATAGAGAAGGAAGCCTGGGAACTGATTGGAAAAGTCGATTCGATGGGTGGTTCCGTAGCCGCCATCGATAATGGCTTTATGCAGAGGGCGGTTGCGGAGAGTGCTCATCAATACCAGAGAAAACTGGAGAATAAAGAAGAACTAGTCGTCGGGGTAAACGCCTTCACCGGTCCGCAAGAAATTGAGGTATTACCTAACCGAGCGATTCCTTATCCCTACGATGTGAATAAACGGGCTAAAGCCGAAGATCTTCAGGTAGCAAAATTAACTCAAATCCGTAAAAAACGCGATAATACCAGGGTGAAGAAAGCTCTCAAGGTTGTCGAAGAAGTTTCGTTGGATGAGAATGTTAACGTGTTGCCAGCGACAATCGAGTCTGTTAAAGCTTATGCCACCATTGGTGAAATTTGTGCTGTTCTGAGAAAAACTCTAGGTGAATACTCCACCTTCGGCTCAATTTAGGTGAAGGAGATAGAAATTGAATAAGAAAAAACATATTAAAGTAATCATCGCTAAACCCGGTCTCGATGGTCATGATCGCGGGGCAAAGGTTGTCACCATGGGTTTGCGTGATGAAGGTATGGAAGTTATTTACACCGGATTAAGGCAGACTCCCGAGATGATTGCTAAGATTGCTGTTGAAGAACAACCGGATGTGATTGGACTAAGCTGCCTTTCCGGAGCTCATAATTACCTTTTTCCGGAAGTGGTCAACCATCTTCAAGCCAGGGGAATGGGCAGCATTCTGGTGATCGGAGGCGGTAATATCCCACCGGAGGATGTTCGCTTCCTGACCGAACACGGTATCAGCGCCGTTTTCGCCGGTGGTAGCTCGATAAAAGAAGTTGCCAGCTATATAAGGAGCAAAGTCAATGCTTAAAGGTGTTAACCATATCGGCATCGCAGTGAAAAGCCTTGAGGAGGCAGTAAAAGCTTACGGTGACGGTCTTGGGGGCAAAGTAGACCATGAGATACACCGTTCAGCGGATATGTCTGCCCGGATGGTATCGGTTGGTGAAACTAAACTGGAGTTTTTGGAACCTGTAGGGAACACCGGAACGATCGCTAAATTCCTGGAAAGCCGTGGTGAAGGTATCCACCATATCTGTATCGCGGTTGATGATATCGTAAAATCAATGAAAGACCTGTCCGATAAAGGGTATCGCTTGATTGATAAGGAACCACGCCAGGGGCTCGAAGGCAAGGTTGCGTTTATCCATCCCAGGTCGATGAACGGTGTACTCGTCGAATTGGTAGAAACACATTAGCAAAATTAATCGAATAAAAATAGAGGGCTAACATTTGTTAGCCCTCTATTTTTATAACTGAGTTTTTTCCGGTCTTAACTCTTAAGTTCTGTGATAAGAGCTGGAATGATATTTTTGAAATCACCTATCGCCACAAAATCGGAAGACTCGGTGATCGGGGCTTTCTCATCGATATTGATCGAAACGATGACCTTGGAATCTTTAATACCGATGATATGGTGCATTGCACCGGAGATACCAACCCCAATATATAATTTCGGTCTGATCGTCTTGCCGCTTTGCCCTACCATCTGTTCTTCCAGTGATGCCCAACCTTCGTCACAGGCTGGTCTGGTAGCTCCTACACTCGCATTCAATGTTGCCGCTAATTCTTCAACGATTTTCCAGTTTTCTTTGCCGCCGACCCCGTAACCGCCGCAAACCACTATCTCAGCCTGTCCCAATGGCATCGATTTCGGTTCATCGTGGAATATTTCGACGACTCTCGTCTTCAGTTCTTTCGGAATTTCGAAAGTTACCCTTTCTATTACTGCCTTTTTGCCCGCTTTTCTTTCCGGTTTTTGCAGAAAGCCCGCCGGTATTGTCGACATCTGAGGCCTCTTCTTTTCACAGGAGATCGAAGCCATTACACTGCCGCCAAATGAAGGAATGAAGGTGACTAGATGACCGTTCTTGTCGATATCAACATCAACGGCGTGGGCTGAAAGCCCGGTCTGTACCTTGGCTGCTACTCTGGGAGCCAGGTCCATTCCCATACTGGTCCCGCTCATTAAAAAAATGCTCGGTTTATATTTATTGACCATATCTGCCAGCACCGGCGCATATGTTTCGTTTGTGTATTGTTTCAGCGCATGATTTTCTGCGAGGTAGATCTTGTCGGCTCCGTACGCTGCCAGTTCATCGGTTAAACCCGCCACTTTATCGCCGAGGAGTACTGCACACACTTCTTCCCCGGTTTTCGCCTTCAATTTAAGACCGCCTCCCAGTAATTCAAAGGCAACCTCTGATAGTTTTCCTTCTCGCTGCTCTGCCAGTACCCAGATGCCCCTGTATTCTGCAATATTCATTAATTTCTCCAATCGCCTTCTATTATTGTTTTTCCGGTAAGACGCCAGTTGCTTTCAGTTTTTCAACCAGCTTACGGGCAACCTCCGCCGGTTCACCCTTGATCACTTCGCCTTTCCGGCGCATATCGATATTGGTGACATCCGAGACCCATGTTGGCGAACCCGGAACTCCGATTTGTTCTTTTACAGCGTTGACATCTGTTGCCGAATATACTCTGGTCTTTTTTTCAGTAGCCCAAAGTGCTCCGAAAACCGGCATCAAGCGTATCTGATTGATATCTTTAGTAACTGCTACGGCGATGGGTAGTTTAGCTTCGGTAACCATATATCCGCCTTCTATCCGGGTCCGGACTTTTACAGTGTTATCATCAACGAATTCGATTTTCTCTACCCGGGTGAAGCTCGGAATTCCCAGGAATTCCGCCACCTGAGGGCCGACCTGTCCGGTGGAGCCGTCAAGGCTTTCATTGCCGAACATGATCAGGTCGAAATTACCCAGTTTTTTGATTCCGACAGACAGTGCCGCCGCAGTCGCCAGGGTATCGGCACCCGCAAATGCCCGGTCTGATAGCAAAACCGCCTCATCAACTCCCAGTGCATATGCTATGGCCAGTACTTCGGTGGTGTTCTGTGGCCCCATGCTGATTACGCTGACCTTACCGCCGCGCTGCTCTTTAATCCGCAGTGCTTCTTCAATAGCATTCTTGTCAAGTGGACTGATTATGATGGGAATTCCTTCTCTCCGTAGGGTTTTTGTCTTCGGATCCAGGGATAATTTGTCCCAGTAGCGGGCATCCGGTACCGGCTTGGCGCATATAATCATATCTAAAGGTCTCATAATAGATCCTCCATATCCTGTCGCATTACACTTACTATGTGCCGAAATAGGATTCTTCCATCGACTTGCTGCTCAGGTCCGGGTTCCCCTCTGCAAGCGCGGACGCAGCAACCATGTTCTTCATTAATTCGTCGGTACCACCGGCGCCGATTCTAAGCGGCGCATGTTTATAATAATGATACGGCATATAGTCCTGGCACACTCCATAAGCACCGTGTATATTTATTGCGTGAAGTGAAGCCCGAAGCGCTGCCTGAGTAGCAAAATATTTGGCGATGGCCAGTTCGCCTTCAACCTTCATATTTTTCGTGCGTTGCCAGCCGGCACGGTAGGTCAACAACCGGGAAGCTTCGAGATCTATTGCAATATCAGCTATCCGGTGCTGGATGGCCTGGAATTCGGAAATTGATTGACCGTATAGCTTGCGTTCCTTAGCATATTTAACCGAGCAGCGATAGCTTCCGAGGGTGATGCCGTTAAGCATGCCGAAAATAGTCATGCGTCCCGTATAAGCAACCGCGTTGAATACCGGGGGAATCCCACGCCCGACCTGTCCGACGAGGTGACTGTCGGGTACGAAAACATTATCGAAGATAAGCTCTGCAAGGTCTCCATCACGTCCCAGGGTATTTTCAATACGGCCTACCCGATATCCGGGCATCCCGTTTTCAACGACGAATGCACTCAGTGAGCGCCCCCCTTTTGTGGCTGGGTCATTCGGATCACCCGTTTTCATCAAGATCATGATGAAATCGGTACATGGCCATTCGCTAATAAAGCACTTCCGACCGTTTAGAATCCAGCCGCCTTGTACTTTGCGGGCTGTGGAACGGAGACCAAGCATATCAGACCCGCCGCTCGGTTCGGTAACCACTGCTGTGGCTTTGATATCGCCTTTAATAATACCGGGGAGAAATTTCTTTTCAAATTCACCCCCTGTAGCTTTGGCGAAGTAATAAGCCATTTCGCCGTAAGTTACAAATTGAAGATCCGGCCATCCGGCGCATATCTCCTCGATCGAGATGATACTGGCAACATAACCGATGCCGGTGCCGCCCTCTTCACGAGGAATAATGTGGAGATGGAAACCGAATTTATTCTGCCGGACAGCTTCTTCTTCCCAAATAGCCCGGTCGTCCACCATTAATTCTTTGCGACGCGGAATAATATGCCTTTCTACATATTCTTGAGCAATTTTGCGAGACATCTCCTCAGCGGGAGACAATTCAAACGGCATTCTACAGCCTCCTGTTCAATAAATGACGCGCTAACGTTTGTATTTCATTAAAAAGTTTTACCAGATGAAACGACTTTGAAACCGATATGGCTTATCAGTTTTATTAGTGCCAGATGTAATTTTGCATCTTTCATGCCCTCATTGTCAACCCGAATGGGACAATTTTAGCTGTAGGTCAATCTCTTAACGCTTCCTAATTCCAGAACGCAGTGTTATAATACTGCCGGAATTGTTCGCCGATCGGCGTGATCACATTTCTTCAACCGTACAACGTAAAATATATCAATTATTGTTGGAGGATAATTATGAAGGCGGGTGTTTTAAAAAGTGTCGGTCATATTCAGATCGAAGACGTCCCGGAACCGCAACCGGGACCGGATGAAGTCAAAATCAAAGTCGCCTACTGCGGGATCTGCGGTACGGATCCTGAAATTATCGAAGGTCGTTTTGTGCCTCCGGAATGGACTCCCGCCACAGTGAAAATACCTGGACATGAGTCTTCCGGTGTTGTGGTCGCGGTTGGGGATAAGGTCAAGAATTTCAAATCTGGAGACCTTGTCGCCTGCAATTTCCGCAGTCCCTGCGGGACTTGTTATTACTGCCGCAGTCGTATGGAAAATTTCTGTGAAAGCCCCTTGGCCGCATCAGGAGGCTTTGCTGAATATGCTGTTTACAAAGAGAGTTCGGTATATCATCTTCCTGCTGACATCAGTCTTGAAGTCGGTGCTTTTCTTGAACCTACCTCGATCGCTGTTCATCTGATTGACCTCGCGAATGTCGCTCCGGGAGGCTCGGTCGCTATTCTGGGCGGTGGTCCTATTGGCTTGTTGGCTTTACAAGTCGCCGTCCGCGCCGGCGCAGTGAAAATCTTGTTATCCGAACCTGTCCCTGAGAAACGCATCCTGGCTCGTAAGCTTGGGGCGACTGTCACCGTCGATCCGTTACAAGAAAATTTGGAAGAAATAGGAAAAAAATTGACCGGTGGCCGGGGCTTCCGGACAGTCATTGATGTTTCCGGAAAAGCGACAGTCGCGAAACAGGCGCTTTCCCTGGTTGATAAAGGAGCTACCGTAGTCTGGGCTTCGGTATATCCTGCGGACAATCGTATTGAAATTACGCCCTTCTTTTTGTACCAGTATGAACTCACAATCCGTTCCATATTCTTGTCTCCGTACTGTTTCCCGAGAGCCCTGGATCTGTTATCAGTGATCGATGTCAAGTCCTTAACCACTAATATCGTTCCGCTGGCAGATATTTCTCAGGCTTTTGAAATGCACAAACAGGGGAAGTCTATAAAGATATTGATAAAGATTTGATCGTTGATCTGCCGGATAACAATCATGATATGAAAACAAAAAGGGGAGGCTTCAGCCTCCCCTTTACGTAACATAAAACCCTGGCTATTGTTATGGGGACTTTATTAATGGTAGTCCCGCTTCGGTCCGGGCATCGTTCAGGTGTATCAGGACGGCTTCATCAATCGGCATGCATTGAAAACCGAAATCTGCGATCGCATATTTCATGCTTACTTTCCAGGGAAGTCCGCCGCGCATTGGCGGGACATTGGTACCGAAAGTAATTTTTGCATCGGGAATAAATTTCTTGATACTTTCGGCGAGATCTCGTGGTGTTTGCGGCGGGCCGCCGACATTATACACCGGGTGTGGAGAAGATGGTGCTTTGATAAGGATGGTGGTGAATTTACCCAGGTCATCTGCCGATACCAGCGAGGTCAGGTTTTTACCTTCTGTATCCATATGATACGGTTTGCCAACCGCAGCGGCTGAAGGCATATCCGACCAGTATTGAGCCGGAGAACGGCCGCCATGACCGTATCCGATCGTTGGTCGGACTCCGGTGAATTTCATGCCGAACTGTTGGGCATAGTCTGCTGCCAGAATCTCGGCGTATTTCTTGCAAACAGCATAAGAATGGGTGGGATTTGTCTGGTCGTCTTCGGTGACTTCCCGGTCCCCATACATGTCTTGCATACCGTAAACGGTTTCTGAACTGGCGTAAACGACCCGGTTCGCACCCATCAGTTTGGCTGCTTCAAAGGCATTGCACATCCCCATCACGTTTACCTTGGTGATGAGTCGGGGGTCAACTTTTACGTTTCCGGCAACCATGATAAAAGCCCAGTTTACGACCCCATCGATCTTGTGCATTTTCATCGCATTCAAACAATCTTCGAATTCAGCGACATTGCCGCGGAAAAAGGCAAATTTACCTTTGTATGGTTCGATTTCTTTCAAGAACCATTCTGTCGGTGGTAAAAGGTCCATGGAGACCACCTTTTTTATGTCTCTGTCTTTAAGCATATGGAGGACTGTTTTCCTGCCAAATAGACCGCTACCTCCGATTACCAGTACATTCAATTGAATCCTCCTTTGATATAATATCGTTTTTTTCGATCTCGGTTCTCCTTAACCGGCGGGTTAATTATAGTTACGGTAAAATAAGATAGTCAAGGAGAGATAAAATCGGACAGAATCATGGTTGTACTGATCCGGAAGTAAACAGGGGGTTTTATTCTTTCATCACTCTGTGCGGGGATTAAATGGGATATTATTAAGAAGAAACAGGTAAACTTTTTAGCTTTTAGGAAATTTCCTGTGCTTTAACAGATCGCCAATAAAAACTCCGATGATGCCGCCAACAATTATTCCCGCTGCTGTCGTCAATATCACTTTCGCGTCGCCGACCAGAGTACGGGTGAACATGAAAGAGACAATTCCTCCCAGGATTAGACCAACAAGTGCCCCCCCGGCGATATAGGCATCCCCCGGTTTTTTCGGCGGTGGTGCTTCCGGGTCATTTTTTTCCTTGTTATGCCTCAAGTTATCCTGATAACCCTGTGGTCGTATCGGGTCCGGGAGTATAAAATACATTATATTACCTTTTATACTTGGCATATCACGCTCCTCCTGTTGGAGATTCTGTCTGGACATGAGCAGCAGGTTTAACTGGTTATTGTCCCGGAGATCAGTAGTGAAATCTTTCTGTATGATGATTCTAGAATTATGTGAGGTGCGTGTCAACAAGATGTAAGACAGGTTTTTTAGCATAGACTCAGAGTTTTATGCCAAATGGAATTAGAATGGTAAACATATCTGTGTTATCATTGGCGAATGCAAAACCTGGTTGATATTAAAGCTGTAGTATTTGATATGGACGGTCTTCTTCTCGATAGCGAGAGAGTAGCATTAGCTACTTTTGTTGAATCTTGCCGGGTTAATGGTTTTCAACCTGATGTAACGGTCTATTATCAATGCATTGGCTCAAATGAAGCCCGGACCTCCCAGATATTACAGGCTGCTTATGGTAGCGGTTTCCCCTTCGAGCAAGTGAATACATTATGGCATGCTCTCTACGAACATGAAGCTAATCTACACCCCTTTCCTCTAAAATCAGGAGCCGCCGAATTATTGTCGTTGTTGGAATTTAGGAATATTTCTTGCGCCTGCGCTACCTCGACTCGCCGTCTCAGCGCCGAGCGAAAGTTGGCCAATGCCGGGATTTTTAAATTTTTTAAACATATCATCGGCGGTGACGAAATTACGAAATGCAAACCGGACCCGGAAATTTACCTGAAAGCTTGCGAAAGGTTACATTGCCATCCAGAGCATTGCCTGGCATTGGAAGATTCGGAAAACGGTGTCCTCGCAGCGTACTATGCCGGAATGCAGGTTATTCAGGTCCCGGATCTCGTGGTTCCCTCGGATCAGGTCAGGGCGCTCGGCCATCGTATTGTCAATTCTTTGTTAGAAGTCAGAGACCTCCTTTAATGTCAGGGCTGTCCAGCATCGCAGTAACTGCTTCCCGGTCGCCGTTGATTACGTTCCAGACACCGGGAGGTAAGCCGGTCTCTTCCACTAACTCGGTTAATCTCATTTGACTCAGCGGTACTTCTGGTGAAGGTTTGATGATTACACAATTTCCGGTTGCTATCGCGTAAGAAGCCGACCACAGGGGAATCATGAAAGGAAAATTATATGGTGCAATTATACCGAATATCCCTAACGGTTGTCGGATTAAGTACTCATCGATTCCCGATGCGATGTCTTCCAGGTTTTGTCCCATCATTAACGAGGGTATTCCACAGGCGACCTCGACATTCTCGATTCCTCGCCTCGTTTCACCTATGGGTTCATCGATCGTTTTACCGTGTTCCTGAGCTTGCACCCGGCTTAATTTTTTAAAGTGTTCTTCCAGGAGTTCCTTGAGTTTGAAAAGGAATCGCATTCAGGTAACTACCGGGGTAGCTCGCCAGGATGGAAAAGCGGCTTTTGCCGCTGCGATTGCCTGGTTCATTTCTTCGCCTGTTGAAATCGGTACCTGTGCGATAGTTTTCCCGGTGGCCGGGTTCGTGACGTCTCGCATGGGACCGCTGGATCTCACCCATTCTCCGTGAACGAAATTATTGATGTCTCTGTTCTTATTAATTGCTTCTTCGAGTAGAGCCATTTGATCCCTCGTATTCAAATTCACTTTCTTACGGACTTTCCGCACCGTACCATCGCGTCTGTATCGAGTAAAGGCATATACAACTTTGTATTAATTGACATTCTTACTCACTTCGCTATAAATTAGCTTGTCAAAATTGCCCGGTAGCATGATTGTATGATAGTTGTGGCCGGTAAAGGTCAAATCAGAGGAGGGTTTTATGGCAGGAGCAAAGTTTAAGGTTGTTGGATCCGGAAAAATTAGCGGGCCTTCGATGGCTACTGAGAGGAAAATATTTGCGGATCATGGGCTGAATGTTGAAGCTGTCGAAATCCGCTCCACCAGCGAGGATGAATTGATCAATTTGGCCAGAGATGCTGATGCCATTATGGGTGGCGCCGGATTGTTTTTCACTCGCAAACTGATGTCTTCTGTCCCGAAATGCAGGATTATTGCTTTTTATTCAGTAGGTTTCGACGGCGTCGATATCCAGGCGGCTACTGATAACGGTATCGTTTTTGTTAACAACCCGGCACGAGAATGGTGTGTTGAGGAGGTCTCAAACCAGGCGATTGCTTTGCTGCTCGCCTGTGCGAAAAAGCTTCTTATGTTGGATGCTCCGATGAAAAAAGGACGCTGGTTAGAAGCCCGCCAGTTATTGGCTCCTATGGCTCCGGTTCATGGACAAACGCTGGGCCTGATTGCCTGTGGCGATATCGGCCGCATGACTGCTCGCAAAGCACAGGCTTTTAATATGAAAGTCATTGGATATGATCCCTACGTCGATAAAGCGCTGGCAGGATCTTGTGGCATCAAGTTGGTTAGCCTCTCGGAGTTGATGTCGCAGTCCGATTTTGTTTCGGTACATGCCCCTCTTAATAAAGAGACTTTCCACCTCGTCGGCGCAAAAGAACTCCGCCAGATGAAACCGTCCGCTTATCTGATCAATACCGCCCGCGGTCCCATCATCGATGAAAGCGCCCTGGTCAGGGCACTTCAGGAAAAATGGATCGCCGGGGCAGGTCTTGATGTTTTTGAAAAAGAACCGACTCCTCCGGATAATCCCTTGCTGAAGATGGATAATGTAATTGCCGTTCCTCATACTGCATCTTATTCAGATACAGCTCTGGCAATACAACCGGTTAACCCGGCAGAAGAGGTCGCCCGTGTCCTGACTGGCCGTTGGCCTAAAAATCCGGTTAATCCGGAAGTGAAACCAAAATTTAAGTTGGTGTAATAGAATCTAAAGGTAAGGGGGTAACAGGAATGCAGGGAATAACTGCGATCGCCAGGATACTTAAAATGGAAGGGGTTGATTTTATCAGCGGTTTCCCCATGAATTCACTGTTCGAAGCAGGAGCTAAAGAAGGTATCCGGCCTATTCTCTCACGCCACGAGCGCGTCGGGGTCGGTATCGCTGACGGTTTTACACGCGCTTCGTTTACTCAACGGATCGGTGTCTGTGCCATGCAAAATGGCCCTGGTGTTGAGAATTCATTTTCCGGGGTAGCCCAGGCGTTCAGTGAATCGGTGCCTGTCCTGGTACTCCCGGGCGGGTCACCGCGACGTCGTTTACTGCCGCCTGCATTTATTGCCGCTAGAAATTATGAAGAGATCACCAAGTGGTCGGATATGATTAATTTCGCTGATCGGGTTCCCGAGATGATGCGGCGTGCTTTTACTCTTTTACGCACCGGACGTCCCGGTCCTGTGCTTCTTGAGATACCGGGCGATGTCGCTATGGAGGAATTCCCGGACGCCATGTTTAAGTACGCTCCGGTGAAAGCCACTCGTACTTCGGGGGATCCGGCTGATGTCAGGGCTGTGGTCAAAGCTTTACTCGCTGCAAAAAATCCGGTCATCCGTGCCGGACAGGGTATTCTTTTCGCTCAAGCCTGGAATGAACTGCAGGAATTCGCAGAATTGCTGCAAATCCCGGTTTTTACCACCATGTCCGGTAAGAGCGGTTTTCCGGAACATCATCCCCTTGCTCTAGGTGCCGGCGGACGGACACGTCCTAAGGCGGTGATGCACTTTCTGAAGAAAGCCGATCTTGTATTTGCCATCGGTTCCAGTTGTACCAAAGAAAGCTTCACCACTCCGATCCCCGATGACAAGCGGGTAATTCAGTCCACGGTCGATGAACGTGACCTGGCGAAAGATTACCTGCTGGATCATGCCGTTGTCGGTGATGCCCGGTTGGTATTGCAACAGCTTATTGCCGAGGTCAAGGCTCAACTTGGTCCTGAAGGCCGGAAGAAGGATGATACCGTTCGCCGCGAGTTGAAGGCGGTGAAAGAGGATTGGTTGAAAGAGTGGGCTGCGAAGCTGAATTCGGATGAAAAGCCGGTAAATCCTTATCGTATTATCGGCGATATGCTCAAAGTATTCAATCCTGCCGAGACCATTATCACTCACGACGCCGGTTTTCCCCGTGATACTTTGCTGCCTTTCTGGGAAACCACCACTCCGGGCGGCTATATTGGCTGGGGTAAGACTACTACTTTAGGCGGATCGCTTGGTTTTGCCATGGGAGCTAAACTGGCGCACCCTGAGAAGATGTGCATCGCTTTTATGGGCAATGCTTCTTTCGGTATGGTTGGCATGGACTTCGAAACGGCGGTCCGGGAAAATATCCCTATTCTGGTTGTCTTGAAGAATGACTACCGTTTGGGTGGTTATCAACACCACCATCCGTATGCTTCCGAGCATTTTTCGCTGAATAAACAGTCCGGTGAATATACTCCGGTAGCTGCCGCCTTTGGAGGTTATGCGGAAAAGGTTACCGAACCCTCCGGGGTGCTGCCAGCATTACAACGGGCGAAGAAAGCTGTCAAGTCCGGCCAGGCTGCTCTGGTCGAGGTAATTTCCAAAGAGGAACTGGATATCTCAACCTATCAGTAGGATGAAAAACAGGTCGTAAAAAAAGGGCGTTCGGAAGAACGCCCTTTTTTTGGGGGAATATTTGTTATTGCTTCAATATCCTGTTGGCCGCCGCCACCCCCGCCCCGGTCTCGCATTTAAACCCTTCTCTCGCCAGGACTTTTTCCAGGGCGTGCAGTACCAGAAAAACGTTTGCCTCAGTCGAGGAATATCCCATCATCCCGATCCGCCAGATCTTGCCTTTTAACTGCCCCAGCCCCCCGCCGATTTCGAGGTTGAATTCGTTCAGTAAAGTCGACCTTATTTTAGCATCGTTTATGCCTTCAGGTATGCGTACTGAAGTGAGTACGTTCAATCGGTATCCCGGTTGGGCATGTAATGCCAGCCCCATCGCTTCTAAGCCGGCATGTAATGCCAGTCCGTTTCTGGAATGTCTCTGGATTCTTTTTTCCAGCCCTTCCTCGGCAATCAGGCTTAATGCTTCGTGTAGACCGTAAACCATGTTGATCGGTGCTGTATGATGGTACAAACGACCGGTTGCCCAGTAGTCCGAAAGAAGTGACAGGTCGAAATACCAGCTTGCTCCCTTTTTCTTCCGAGACTTGAGTGCGGCGATTGCTTTTTCATTAGCGGTAAATGGTGCCAGACCGGGTGGTACGCTGAGGCATTTCTGTGTCCCGCTGTAACAAATATCGATGCCCCAGTCATCCACCGCCACTTCATGTCCGCCCAGCGAGGTTACCGCGTCTACTAAAAATAATGCCTCGTGTTCTTTGGCTAACCGGGCGATTTCGGTCAAAGGCTGTAGTGCTCCCGTCGAGGTCTCAGCATGCACTACGGCAACCATCTTTACTTTCTTTTGCTTTTTCAGGGCGGACTCGATTGCCTCGGACGTCACAATTCTGCCCCATTCCGCCGCCACCGGGACGACTTCCGCTCCCAGCCGGGTGGCATTGTCGACCATCCTTTCCCCGAACAACCCGGCGACACCGATCACAGCAACATCGCCTTCTTCCAGGAAGTTGCAGAAACCAGCTTCCATTCCCGCTGAGCCGGTGCCCGATACCGGAAAAGTGAGTTGGTTCTTGGTCCGGAATGTTTCCCTGAGGAGCTGCATTGTATTGTCCATCACTGTCTGGAAATAGGGATCCAGGTGCCCGACCACGGGTGCAGCCATCGCCTGTAATACTCTCGGGTGTACGTTGCTCGGACCGGGCCCGAGCAGTGTTCTTGCCGGGGGATTCACATGGAGTTGTGTCATCGTTTTTCCGCCTTTTTCCTCTACTTATTTTTCGATCTTATCAACCTTGGTATCTCAGAACGTAGCATATCCGGTATTGTCCGGTCAAGATAAAATAGCAGTCATCGGTCCGATTTCTCTGTAATCGGCATCGCATAATAAACGACTTTTCCGGTCTACTTTGTAACGCCTTTGTAACCGCCTTGTCCTTTTTACTTTACTCTTTGCTTCTTCTGTTAACAGTGCCGTAACTTGACAGTGGCAAAATGGTACTTGATAGGTTAAGGAGGTTAGAGATGAACAACTTTGTAAGAGTAGCCGGAGCCATCATCAACGTGATTCTTGGTGAAAATACTCCCCCCGCTATTGACTTCGTGCGTAAATTCCGCCAGAGCCCGTTCGCTACCATATAAAATCCGGTAGCTCACCGTATATCCAGCCCGACCGTAAGGCCGGGCTTTTTCATTTTGACCTTCCTTCGATACATGGTAGAATGGGGGCAAACCGAAAGAAGGAGGAAAGCTACAGCATGGCTGGAGGTTATGCAGGCAAGATCCTGTTTGTCGATCTTTCAACAGGAGTCTTGAGAGAAGAAAAGCTCGACGAGAAAATGTATCGGGAATACCTTGGTGGCTACGGCATTGGTGCCCGGATTATCTACAGCCGCCAGAAAGCCGGTGCCGATCCGTTTGGACCGGACAATATGCTCGGTATGATGAGCGGACTGCTCACCGGTACCCCGGTACCGACCGGATCACGTTTTCAGGTGGTTGGTAAATCACCGCTTACCGGCGGTTGGGGCGACGCCAACTCCGGAGGTGATTTTGGGCCTTATATGAAGTTTGCCGGTTATGATGGCGTCTTCTTTACCGGTATTTCCCCGAAACCGGTCTATCTGCTGCTCGATAGCGGCAAGGCGGAATTGAAGGACGCCTCCTCTCTCTGGGGCAAGGATGCTTATGAGACGGAAGATACCCTTCTCGCCCAGTATGGCAAGGACAGCCGGGTCGCCTGTATCGGTCCGGCCGGTGAGAATGTTTCTCTTATCGCGGCTGTTATGACCGACCACGGTTCAGCAGCCGGGCGTTCCGGTCTCGGCGCTGTCATGGGTGTTAAGAAATTAAAGGCCGTTGTCGCTCGCGGTACCGCGGCGGTGCCGCTGACGGACAAGGCGACGGTGGAAAAACTGCGTATGGATCAGGTTAAGGGCTGGCAAATGCCGGGTCCCGGCGGCCGTATGTCCTTCCAGCAACAGTTCCATACCTACGGTACGAGTTCGATGGCCGCCACCTCTGCGCACAGCGGCGATTCGCCGGTTAAGAACTGGGGTGGCGTCGGCGTGGTGGATGTCCCTGATGTTTCTCAGTTAACCGGTGATGCCATCAAAGCCAATGTCACCAAGCCCGGCGGCTGCTGGCACTGTCCGATCGCCTGCAAGGCCTATATGAAGGAAGGAACGGAGTATAAATATGCCGCTGGTTCGCGGCGTCCCGAATACGAAACCCTCGCCGCCTTCGGGGTGATGTGCGGTAATAACAACCAGGAATCTATTAATATGGCGAACGACATCTGCAATCGCGCTGGCCTGGACACCATCTCGGCCGGTACGGTAGTGGCTTTCGCTATCGAGTGCTTCGAAAACGGTATTCTCACTACTAAAGATACTGGTGGTATTGAGCTGAAGTGGGGCAATCACCAGGCGATGGTTGCCGTTACCAGGCAGATCGCGGAAAATAAGGGACTCGGCGCTATTCTCGCCCAGGGGGTCAAGATAGCCGCCGAGAAAATCGGCAAAGGCGCCGATAAATATGCCGTCCATACCGGTGGCCAGGAAGTCGGTATGCACGATCCCCGCCTCATCGCCCCCTTCGGCGGCTGGACTGTCGGCCAGTACCAGATGGATGCCACCCCCGGCCGCCACACCGCCAATTTTGGCCCTGCCAGCTTCCGCGGCCACATCGTCAATGCCCTCGGTCTTTGCGTTTTCGGCTGGGGCTTTGGTGGCGGCCCGGACGGTGATGCCCGTTTGGTTGGGTTGATCAATGCTGTTGCTGGCTGGGATATGACCATGCCCGAACTGATGAAAGCGGGCGAGCGAATCGCTAACCTGCGCCACGCTTTCAACCTGCGGGAAGGCATCAATCCGCTCAAGTGGTTCGTCCACCATCGTATCCTGGGTAAACCGCCGTTGAGCGCCGGGCCACTCGCCGGCGTGACCCCGCCTGCTGAATCCCAGATCTATTGGAACCTGGGCGCGCTGGACTGGGATCGGGTGACTACCAGACCGAGCAAGGCGAAGCTCCTGTCGCTCGGCTTGAATGATGTGGCGGATGAACTGTGGCCCCCCATGCCCCCACCCCC
>JBBITI010000021.1:22029-42356 GCA_037440885.1 Dehalococcoidales bacterium
AAACTGTAAGCGATACTTTAAGAGATAGTCAGGGGCGCTTGTCCGCTGCGGGCAGCGCCCCTGACTATCTCCCCCGGATAACAGTTTGAAAACACATAATGGCATATTTTACGGCTGGTGGGTGCTGGCGGCGCTGGTGGTCGTCGGCAGTATCGGTCCCATCGCCCGCTACAGCATCTCAGCCTTTTTCCCTGCTTTGTCCAGCGAACTCGATTGGTCGCGCTCACTTATCGGTACCGCCCAGAGCGTTTCGCTGTGGTCGTATTCTTTTCTTTCCATCATTACCGGGATGATGATCGACCGCCTCGGTGGACGCAGGACCCTCCTGCTCGGTGGCGCGCTCTGCCTGCTCGGCTGGCTGTTGTTGTCCACCGTCGACTCGGTCTGGCAACTGTTTCTATACTATGGCATCGTCATGGGAGCGGCGGTCAGCTTCACGCATTTAGTCTGCGTACAGTCCATCGCCCGCAAGTGGTTCGTCAAGAACGCCGGACTGGCGGGTGGCATCGTCGGCTCCGCCTTTGCCCTCGGCACCGCTGTCTTCAGTCCCTTTTTGACTACTTTCGCCGCCGACTTCGGCTGGCGCAGTGTCTCGTTTGTAGCCGCTTTTATCTGCGGCGTGCCCATCATCCTGCTGGCCTGGTTTGTGATCCGCGATACCCCGGAAGCAGTCGGCCTGCATCCCGATGGTAAGCCGCCGGTGATTTCCTGTGAGACCGGACCCCCGGCTCCCCGCTGGAAGCTGGGTGGGGCGCTCAGAACCCGCCAGTTCTGGTGCCTGTTTATTGCTTACAGCCTCATCGGTATTGTGTTCAACGGTCTCCTTGCTCATCTCGTCATCTGGGCGGTCGACCTCGGTAGTAGCGTGGCTGCCGCCGGAATCTTCGTCACTTTGTTCAACGGGCCGTCCGTGGCCGCCCGTATCTTCGGCGGTGTGATGGGCGACCGCTTCGGCAAGAGGAGGGCCATTATCACCGGTGTTTCCCTGTCCCTGGCCGTAGTTCTACTCGGCGTTTTCATCACCGGTACGCCTGCCCTGCTCGCCGCCTTCGCGGTCGCCTTTGGCCTGGCAGTCGGTTATGCCAATACCCTTTTTGCGCCCTACCTCGGTGACCTTTTCGGGCGCGAGAATGTGGGTTCGCTTTTTGGTATACTGACATTGGGTTGGGGACTCATCGGGGGTGTCGGGCCGTTGCTCTGGGGTGAGATTTTCGACCGATCCGGTAGTTACCAGTTCGCCTTGCTGCTGTCAGTTGTCTGTTATGTCGCTGTCTTGGCGGCAATGCTTCTGGTACGGCCACTCCCGAAGCGTAAAGAGGACTGTGCATGATATGGATAGAGAGCGTTTCGACGAATTGGTAGCCCGGGCGGTGGAAAGTTTGCCGGAGGAATTTGCCGGGCGGCTGGACAACGTGGCCATTATTGTGGAAGACTATCCCACCCCCGCTCGCCTGCGCCGTACCCGGACCGGGCGCGACAGCACCTTGCTCGGACTGTATGAAGGGGTACCCCGCACCCACCGCGGCAGCAACTATGGCATGGTGCTGCCCGACAAGATCACCATCTTCCAGCAGCCGATCGAAGAGCGCTGCCGCAGTGAAGCCCAGGTGGTGGCGCTGGTGCGCCGGGTGGTGCTCCACGAGATTGCTCATCACTTCGGCATCAGTGACGCCTGGCTGGCGGAGCTGGAGCGGGACTCCGGTTAAATATCCAGATCAATATTTTTATTATCAGCCTTGTTCGTCATGCCGGATTGGATCCAGCATCCAGGGCGTTGGGGAGTGAACAGGAGCATACACTGGGATTAATTGCGGCGTTTGGGCGAGCTGTATTACCGGGCTGTATTCGGCTTGGACGCTTTTTTCCGCCGTGCTATTGCCCACCATGCCCCGCCCCCGGCGATTAGTACGGCCAGGACGAGGCCGCCCTTGACCACCGCCCCGGTGGGAAAAGCCGGCGGCACCGGAGCGAAGTTGGCGATAACAGTCCGGGAGGCGTCCATGGTGACGGTAGTGTTGTTCGAGGTGGAGTCGGCCACGTTCCCGGTCCAGCCGTCGAAGCGGTGACCTTCATCCGGCGTGGCGATGATGCGGAGGATACTGCCCTCGGTAACCTGATGGTCGCCCGGTGACGGCGTCACGGTGCCCTTCCCGGACATCCCGATGGTCAGGGTATGCACGATGGCTGAGAAACGGGCGGTTATCGATTGTGAGGCGTCCATGGTGACGGTAGTGTTGTTCGAGGTGGCATCGGCCACGCTCCCGGTCCAACCGTCGAAGCGGAAGCCCCGGTTGGGGATGGCGAACAGGTTAACCACGGTCCCTTTGTGATAGGCGTGGTTGCCGGGTGCCGGCGTGACCGTCCCGCCACTGCCGCTTACGGCCAGGGTCAGCAAGACTTCTTCTTTTTTGGCAAAACTGGCGGTGATATTTTTGGGACAGGTCATGTCGACCGAGGCTGGATTCTCCGTCCCGGTAAGACTGCCGCTCCAGCCGACAAAATTGTAACCGTTGCCGGCAATGGCTTTCAGGGTGACGAGCTGGTTGACAGCGATCGTTTGCGAAACGGGATAGCTCCCGGGAGTCGCCCCGTCGATCTGGACATCGCCGCCGTCTTGAGGACTGACAGTCACGGTCAGCGTAAATTGATTACCCCCTCAAGTGGCCGCGGCTGGTGTGACGCCGAAAGCTATGAACACAGTCATGACTAGGATGCCGGTGATAATTGTATATCCCAGGATGCGCCGTATTGTTTTTTCCATTATCCTCAGCTTCCCCGGAGGTAGTCTCCCCGAATGCGTTTTTAATAATGATTAATAGGTCATTGCAGTACCTGTTGTCAATTATAATGAGTTGTCAATTATAATGAAATGAAAGATGCCGCAGGCAGTGCTGCAGTATTGTGAACGAATAACGGTGAAGAAACCGGTATTGCTCTGATTGCTAGGCGTGAGCCGGGAGTGTTAGGATAAGGTAATAGTAGCGCAACACGCTGTTGATTCGGAAACGGCATGGTAGAAAAGAACGGGTCCTTTAACTGGATGATGAGCTGGCAGGCTTTTGGTGTAACAAGCCTGGTGGCGGTCGTGGTAGGGGTGATCATGATTACGCTGGGCTGGCAGAGCGGCCAGCGGTCGTCCCGGCTGCCGCCTGCGACCACCAACCCAGCCGGGATTCAAGTGACCGGGACCTCGCTCGGCACCTCGGACGCGCCGGTGGTCATCATCGAATATTCTGATTTCCAGTGCCGGTACTGTCAGGATTTTGCACTTGACATTGCACCCCGGATCGAGGCCGCCTACGTTAAAACGGGCAAGGTCCGGATTGAGTACCGGCACGTGATCGTTCTGGGAGCGGAATCGCAACTGGCCGCCGAGGCGGCTGAGTGTGCTGCTGAGCAGAACCAGTTCTGGCCGTTTTACAACAACCTTATGTGGCGGCAGTATTCGCCGGATTTGGCTGACATCACGGTGGAACGACTGCGGGAAATCGCCCGGCAGATCGGGCTGGACATGGCCCTTTTCAACGCCAGCCTCGCCTCCGGGAAGTTTAAAGAAAAGGTTGCCCGGGACGACATTGAAGGCCGGGCGTGGGGTATCACTGGCATTCCTGCCTTCTTTGTCAACGACGTCCTCGCGGACAGCAAGGTCAAGGGCAACTTTGCCCTGTTCAGCGAGATAATCGATGCCGAGCTGGCGAGGTTAGTCAAGTGAAACTAAAACACTCCCGGCCAGTTCCATTAAACGTCCGGCTGGTTCGCACCGCCATTTTTGGGCTGAGTGTAGCCGGGCTGGGGGTTTCCGGCTACTTGACGTATGTCCATTACGCCGTGATCGAGCCGCTATGTGTCTTTAACGCTAAATGCGATGTTGTGCTGGCCAGCTCCTTTGCCCAGATATGGGGCGTGCCGCTGGCGCTGCTGGGCCTGGTTATGTACGCAACCGTGCTCGCCTTCAGCTTAATGGCAAGGCGTCGGGATTCCGCCTGGCAACACCTCGTAGCCCTCGGCCTTTACGGAGTTACGCTGACCGGGATGGTGTTCACCGTTTACCTGTATTACCTGGAGATCTTTGTCATTCACGCCTTCTGCTCGTGGTGCGTGATATCCAGCGTTATCCTGGCGGGCATTTTCATATTGGCCGTGATCAATTTCACTGCAACCGGGCGCAATTTGAGGCAAACCGGGCCACCCCGCCATTTCAGGATAACCGGTATTACCGCCGGGCGGTAACTTGATATAAATTGTTGATTCCGGCAATCAGGGGAGGACCTGGTGAGTGCCGGCAGAAAGTCAAACAAGGAGAAACAATATGCCCCATGATTACGAGATCAATCAACTGGCTAAAGAGGAATCCTGGCGGTTATTCCGGATCATCGGCGAGTTCGTGGAAGGTTTTGATTCCCTTTCGGGTATCGGCCCGGCTGTTACCATTTACGGTTCAGCCCGGCTCAAACCGGACAACGAGGTTTACGCGCAGACCGAGGAAATCGCCTACCGGTTAGGACAGATGGGTTTCTCGGTGATAACCGGAGGAGGCCCGGGAGTGATGGAAGCGGCGAATAAAGGAGCGAAACGCGCCGGAGTGAACTCCGTAGGACTCAACATCGTCCTCCCGGAAGAGCAGGTAAGCAACATTTACGCGACGAAGACGATCAATTTCAACCATTTCTTTGCGCGAAAAGTGATGCTGGTAAAATATGCCACCGCTTTTGTGATCATGCCCGGGGGGTTGGGCACACTGGATGAGTTGACTGAAGTCTTGACTCTAATGCAAACTGGAAAAATCAAGCCCTTTCCGGTGATATTATTCGGAAATGAATTCTGGACAGGATTGTTGGAGTGGCTCCGGAATACGGTCTTACGCCAGCAGCTCATATCGGAGAGTGATTTTTCACTGGTGCGCGTCTGTGATTATCCGGAAGAAGTAATTGATATCATTCAAAAATGGTATATTAAGCATGAAGTGACTGGCAGGAAAGTGTTATCCCGGTAATGATCCAGGAGTATTTGCAGGTACCGGTTTTTCAACTTTTGTAAAATATTCTTTGAAGGTTGGTTTGCAAACTCCGCAAAGGGATTTCTCTTGAGTGTTAATATCCTGACGATTAAT
Source organism: Dehalococcoidales bacterium (assembly GCA_037440885.1). Classification (GTDB taxonomy): domain Bacteria; phylum Chloroflexota; class Dehalococcoidia; order Dehalococcoidales; family UBA2162; genus JBBITI01. The sequence goes on from JBBITI010000021.1 coordinate 27,140, forward strand.
TGCGGTAGTTCGTCGCTGAAGTTCAGTCTAGTCACCCTGGATCCCGGAGCGATCCGTCTGGACCAGGGCAGACTCATTGTCCGTGGTGTCTTGGACCGGATCGGCGGTAAAAGCAATATCTCCTTTATCTCAACTCTTCATGGGAATCACACAGAAGAGAGTGTGATCACGGATCACGGCGAGGCAATTAACAGTGTATTTGAATGGTTGTACAATAAAAGGTTGCTTGGACGTGACGGTCTACAGGCAGTAGGGCATCGGGTGGTACATGGTGGAGATATCTTCAGGAGAGCGGTTCGTATCGATGATACCGTTATCGGAGAGATTGAATCCCTCCGGTCTCTGGCTCCTTTGCATAACGAACCTGCGCTGCGGGCAATCAAGACTGCCCGTGAGATTTTAGGAACGGCTTTACCGCAGGTCGCTGTTTTCGATACCTCTTTTCACAATAGATTACCTGATGTAGCGGCTACTTATGCTATTCCCGCAGAGTTGGCGGAGAAATACCGTATTAAGCGCTATGGGTTCCACGGTATCGCACACCAGTATATGGCGGAACGGTATGCCGAACTGAATGATCTGCTGGTATCCCGGAAAAGGCTGATAACTTTACAGCTGGGTAATGGTTGTTCGGCGACAGCAGTAAAGCAAGGCTATTCAGTGGATACTTCGATGGGGTTGACGCCGCTAGAAGGGCTGGTGATGGGAACCCGGTCTGGAGACGTTGATCCGACTTTACCCGGTTTGTTGTCCCGGAAGGAAGGGGTGGATACTACCGAGGTCGAGAACTGGCTTAACACCAGATCCGGATTGCTTGGGGTCTCAGGATGGACGCATGATATGAGAGAGTTGTTGGAAGCGCAGGCGCGGGGTGACAAGCGTGCCGGGTTAGCAGTGGAGATGTTTTGTTACCGGGTGCGGAAATATATCGGCTCTTACCTTGCGGTACTGGGTGGATCAGATGCAATTATTTTCGGCGGTGGTATCGGCGAGAATTCGCCGGTAATTAGAGAAAATATCTGTCATGGCATGGAATGGTGCGGTCTTATACTCGATTCCCGACTGAACCAGTCGGCCATCGGTTCGGAGACGCTCATCTCCGCCGGTTCTTCTCTCATCAAGGTTTATGTGTTACCAGTGAACGAAGAGGCAATTATCGCACGGGAAACGGCACGGCTCTTGGGCTGGTTGGACAACATGAAAAAATAAAAAAGACAGAACAAGCAGATAAAAGTAGGTGTTTTTATGGACCAGAATAGAAGCAGCGGTATGCTCTACAAGGAAGAACAGGTTAATTTTTTCCGGAAGAAACATCCCGCCGCAGATCTTTGGGCTCAAGGTTATGGCGTCATCAGGCATAATCTGGAGACTCAGGCTCGTATCTTCAACATGGCGGATGCGATTGCTGCCAGTCGTGGTTCGGGAAGTGTGACAGCATTTTTTGAATTACTGTCTGCCGCTGACAGGATTGCCAGTACTGCGATGCGGCTGGTGGTTCACCAGACTTATGCTCGCAATGTTTACCTTGATGGTCGCGAGTTGACCGGAGAAGACTTTAAAAAGCAGCCGGAAGGCCACACCGGAGGCGCACTCAACATGGTCCCTGCTTATACCGGCTATATGGCGGTGAATGCGATCACGGGCTTTACCCGGGCCTGGATGATGGGGCAAGGTCATTGTGTTGCCGCAATCGATTCGGTTAACCTTTTGCTGGACAATATGACACCGGCTCACGCGGAGCGCTACTCCGTATCCGACGCCGGGCTAAGTCGCTACGTGCAGGATTTTTACTCTTACCGTTTGAAAAACGACGGTACGCCGGATTCGCCGCTCGGCAGTCATGTGAATATCCATACTGCCGGTGGTATCTCCGAGGGTGGCTATCTGGGATTTGCCGAGCTCCAATATGTACACCAGCCCCTGCCTGGAGAAAGACTGGTTGTTTTTTTGAGTGACGGGGCTTTTGAAGAGCAGCGCGGTAGCGACTGGGTTCCCCGCTGGTGGCGGGCAAACGATTGCGGTCTGGTTGTGCCGATCATGATCAAAAACGGCCGTCGCATCGATCAGCGAACGACTATTTCGCAGCAAGGAGCCGGATCGGAGCAATGGTTTGTCGATCATCTTAAACTGAATGGATTTGATCCGCTGGTCTTTGATGGTCGGGACCCGGCTGCGTTTGTATGGGCGATTTTCGAGATGGAAACGCGGCTTGAAGCACTGTCTCGCGTCGTGGCAACGGGTCACCAGGCTTACCCGGTACCGTTTCCTTACGGGATCGCTGTCGCACCAAAAGGAGCAGGCTTTTTCGGTGAAGGGACTAACCTGGCGCATAATCTACCGTTGGGGGCGAATCCGTATTCCGATGCTGAAGCAGCGCGACACTTTAACGAAGGGGCGAAAAAATTGTGGGTCCCGGTACCGGAGCTTAAAACAAGCATTGCCCGGATGCTTAATGACGGAAAATCCCGGCCGCAAGAACGGGATCATTCTCTCGCTTGCCGTGATGTAAGACTGGAGAGAATTCCGCAGCTGATCACCAGGGATGTCCCGAAAAACCGCCTGGACCGCTCGACCTGGACGCGCTCCTCCCCGATGCAAGCGGTAGATTTCATGTTCATCGCCGCCGTGCAGGCCAACCCCCATCTCCGACCGCGTGTCGGCAATCCCGATGAAATGCGGTCCAACCGGCTGATTAAAACTCTGGAGGGTCTCAAGTTCCGGGTCACGGACCCGGAACCGGGCATTCCCGAGGACACCCACGGGGCGGTGATCACTGCTTTAAACGAGGAAGCTGTGGCTTCAGCAGCACTGGCGAACAAAGGTGGTATTAACCTTGTACATACTTATGAAGCTTTTGGTACCAAGATGTTCGGGGCGATGCGCCAGGAAATTATCTTCGCTGATCACAGTAATGAAGCCGGATGCCCACCGGGTTGGTTAGCCGTTCCCCTTGTCCTTACCTCCCATACCTGGGAAAATTCCAAAAACGAACGCTCCCACCAGGACCCGTCCATGGCCGAAGCCATGCTTGCCGAGCCATCCGATGTGTCCAGGGTTTTATTTGTACCGGATCATAACAGTGCCTCTGTCGTCATGCAGGATTTATATCAGCACCGGGGGCAAATATGGACGCTGGTTGTCCCCAAGATGGAAACCATCCCCGATCTTTTTACTCCTGATGAAGCGGCTCACCTTCTTGCAGATGGCGCAATCAGACTGGACTGGGCGGGATATAATCCGGCACGACAGGCGGTGATCCTTACGGCCATCGGAGCATACCAGTTAGAACAGGTCTTGATCGCATCCGGGAGATTGTCTGAGAAACAAGTTGCTCATTCGGTGGTTTATATGCTGGAACCGGGACGATTCCGCCGTCCCCGCAGTAACCGTGAGGGTAATCATTGTGTCTCTACCGCAATTGTAAACAATTTATTCCCGGATTCGGTGAAAGCTCGCGTTTTCGTTAGCCATACTCATCCGGAACCGCTGCTCGGAACACTGCAGCTTTTAAACACCGGACATCGGCATACAATGGGACTTGGTTTCATCAACCACGGTGGGACGCTGAATGTCCGTGGGTTGTTGTACGTAAATCAATGTACCTGGGCGCATGTGATCGAGGCGGTTTCTATGGTATCTGAAATAAAACGTGAGTATTTGTTGACTGCGAAGGAAATGGCAGTGCTGGACGGGCAGGCCAATCCGGAAGGCGTGATAATATAAGCGGTAAAACAACGGAAAAGAAGAAAGGAAACCTTATAAGTACTGATATTCTCCAGGTGTTCCGGGAATTATCTGAAATCAAGTCTGTGCCCTGCATCATAACAACTGTTGATTGCTGCCGGGTGATTGTAACAATTCCAGTAGGTCATCGTTAATCATCAAAACACGGTAGCAGGTTAATTGTAGGAGGTAATGATTAGATGATGAAACGGACTTATAAATTATTGGGTTTCGCCCTGTTATTGACTGCGGTCTTGGCATTGGCGATTGGTGGCACTGCGCTGGCGGCAACACGAAACCAGAGTAAAGACGGCTCTTGTGGTCAGTGTGTTGATTATTGTGAACCCACCAGCCATAACTATGATTATTCATCGCCCGGCCCCCATGGATTTCAGAAAGGTAAAATAAACTAGAAACTCTATACCGGTTGCAATAGTGAGTCAACGAAACTTGGATCCGAATAATAAATATTGTTGCTACCGTAACGGATAAGGTTTCGATGATAATTCCGGCAATAAAGGGAGGGGAATCGTATCTCCTCCCGATTTTGTAGTGTGATTACGTGTGAATTGATTTGATAAGCAGAAGAGGACAGATATAGGCTGTCCTCTTTCCGTGCTATACTAAATCAGTCTGAGCTTAAGTAATATTCTCCACTCAACAGTAACGGTCTCTGTCCGGAGATACTTTCGGCACCATTTCTTTCCGGGTAGCATTACCTTTTCCAGCCTGTACCTGATTTGCTTCGCTATCGTTGGGACGGGCCGATCCGTGGTTGTTCCCGGTTTTGATTTTGCATCGGTTCTTCAGATTTGCTTTCAGTATGAATCTGCAATCTCTCCTGTATCTGTGATAGTGTCCGGTCTTGGTTTTCTGTCGCTGCCTCGGTCATCTGTTGCATTCCCACGCCCAGTCCATTTTCTGCGGCAAGGGCAATCGTTAGCTGGTTCATTGCCCTGAGTCTAGCGTATTGTTGCCACTCCGCCCTTAGTTGTTCGTTATCCGGTTGATCGATGCAATTGTTCAAGCGGGTACATTGCTGCTCTATCAAAGCAAGATTCAATCTGACGGCTGCTTCAGGATACATCCTGGCTAAATTCTTTACTGCTTGCTCCTGGCATTTTTCCGCTCTCGCCATGTTCTGTATCCTGATCTGCTGACATTCACTACAGTCCCCGCTGTGGTTGCCCGTCATTATAGCGATATGTCGAGCCATCATGTTAGCCACTCGTTCTGCCGTCCCTGTGTTCCTGGTGATCGCTTGTTCCATGTTCCGATCGACCTGATTGAGGTAGTAACGATATTGAGTGGCGACTTTTTCCATATTCCGGGTATGACTCTGTTTTGTCATCACTTCCATTTCGGCCAGCTTTTGGCCGGCGTAATGGAGCGCTTTTGCCACCCTGTTTTCGGCACCGAAGGTAAAAACCATGTTCAGGCGCTGTATCCAGGTTTCCATGAAGTATAATCCACTGGTCGGGGTCATCCCCGGTTTGGGCAGAGCATCGACATCAGCGGCGTGTACGCTGGCAGGTATCATTATTGCGATGATTAAAGCGCTGATGATTGCCAGTATCCTTAATTTCATATCTGTCCTCCTGTCAAGATTTCGTTTGCTTGAGTGCTTTTCATGAAAGCTTAACGAAAGAGATTCTCGTGTGTTACAAAACGGCGAATACTTAAGTACGAAAGTACCGAGGCTATCTTATAGTGTTTCCAAAAAACAGCGGTGTTCGGAACTGGTTATAGAACCAACAAAGTCTGATAACCTGATCAGTGCGTGATTCTTGGAGGACAGCGAGAAAGGATAGCTGGTTATGACACTCCGACTATTCCCGCCTCCCGCCGGGTTTCACACCGTCGTTGCCGCTGGTTTGATTATCACTCATACTGCTTTCGCCACCGTGATAAGGAGGCGTTGTCGGCGGAACAATCACAGTATTGTCACCTGATGTCCCCTGGGTGTCCTCCAGAGTATCACCCGGCACGGGTGTCTGGTTGTCATTTAAGCTGCTTGAAGGCCCGCTGGATTCCGGCCCTGTCCCACCCTGCTGCCCGTAGCGGGCATGCTGCTGGAATTGAATTATCGCTTGCTCATAATTGTTGACCATGTTGCGATATCTAACCGGGATCTGGTGTGACAAGCTTTGCAGTGTAATAAGGTCACTGGCGAGTTGTCGTAAAGTCAGATTTTTAATCTGATCGTCCTGGTATTGAGCTGAATTCGCCGCGTCCAGTAGCTGCTGTCCGAAAACGCTGGCTTGATTGTATTGTTGCAATTCCCGTTCCATATTCTGATAGTCGTTGTTCCCGGCGGATGCCTGGGCTCGCTGCAAACGGTTGTGCATCAGCGACGCGTTATATTCTGCGGCTTTTAGGCGGTCATAACGGGCGAATATTTCCAGCATTTCTATATATTTCATAAAGGCGATGGCACCAGCCTCTTGTATCTGCGGGCGGTTAGTGGTATTGCTGTCTATCAAAGTGTCACACGTATTAATTTGCGATTGTACCTGGCGAGTAAAGTATTCAAGTTGTGGGTTGATTGCCGTAGTCGAATGAATATCCCGTAGATGCCAGAGGGTGTTTTCCAGTTGGATGCGGTACCGGTTGACGACCGTAACCGCATTGGCGACATCGGAAGTGGATGTTTGACTCAGTTCTTCAAGCCGCCGGTTGGCGAATGCTATATTCAGTTTTGCTTTGGCTGCATCATTACCAGCGATGAACAGGCGGACATTCTCGGTGCTGATTTTTACCGGGTACAGGGCGTCACCGGGGAGGCTGTTCTGGGCGGCATAAGCGGTACTTCCACCGGCCAGCAAGATCACCATTATTATCGCCAGCACACTCGCTACTGCCCGGACTACGGCCGGCTGGCGGGGGATACCCAGACTGAGAATATCGGAAAAGGATGTCCTGGCAGGTGGTCGGACGGATTTAATCTGCCGGAGGAGTTTCTCCCGGGATGATTGTTTGACACTTTCTCCCATCCGATAATCAGGTAACGGTTGGATACCTGCCGCCATACGCAGCAAGGGTTCCAGTTCTTGACGCATCTCGGAGAACCGGAGCAGGCATTCTTCGACTGTAGTTTTACCCGACCGGATTTCTGCGAGACAATCGGTCAATATCTGCTCGATCTGTTTCACCTTATATTTGCTCCTGTTTCAGGATATCCCGCATCTTTTTGAGTGCCCGGTGTACCAACACCCGGACGTTGCCTTCATTCTTGTTCAGAGCGGCGGCCACTTCGCGATAACCGTAACCTTCAATAAAAGTCATGATGATTACCTGTTGCATGTCCCTGGGCAATTGCAATATCGCCCGGCGTAATTGCTGTTGGGAAAATTGGGATTCAATGTATCCTTCAGGGGTAGTATCCTTCGCTGCCATTTCGATATCGGCATCGAGATAGGAATAGTCTTTTTTAGTTCGGTAATAATCGATGACCCGGTTATGGCTGACGGTGAATAACCAACCCAGAAAAGGAGTCGATCCTTGCTTGTATTTTGGCAGCCCCTGCCAGGCTCGGGTAAAAACATCCTGGGTGAGATCACGCGCATCTTCGGTGTTGCCGGTTCGGTAGTATATGTGCCGGTAAATCCGGTCTGCATAAAGATCATAAATATGTCCAAAAGCCCCGGTATCGCCGCGCGCTGCCTGGCTGATCAGAGATTCCACCTCTTTTTCAGATGAAACGTCGTCAAGATGGTTGTTCTGCACTGGCTTTTCAACCTGTATAACGAAACAATCCTGATATTGTTACATTCGGCTGGTTTAAGGAGACCATGTTGGTTTATTCTAAAGTCTGATAGCTTTTTTGATGAGTAAGGCTATCTTAACCGGCTTAATATACCGTGATAATGAAAGAACCGCAAATGTTGAATAGCAGATTTACGGTCGCGGAAAGACCTGTAAATAGGGGATAAACGTAAATGATTGGCAACAAAATGATCCAGCAGCGGATCTACAGACGTTGGCGCGGTTGGCGGCAGTCTCAGCGGTAGAACAGCGGTTATCGCTCGTTTTTCGTTTCTTTGTAGCCCATCGCTGCCAGAATATCGCCCACCGCATGCTTGTGTTCCAGGCGGTGCCGCATGGGTAACTGGGGATGGATGGTGTAGCGGTTGCTCCGCCCTTCTTTATGGCGCTCGATGTATCCGCTTTTTTCCAGGTCGGTAATAATCTGCTGCACAGCACGTATGCTTAAGCCGGCCCTTTCTGCCATATGCTGGCTTGTCGCTTTCGGATGCTTGGCGACGTAGGCCAGGATGCGTCCGTGGTTGGTTAGGAATGTCCACTCCTTTTTACTCACGAACAGCTTGCCTCCTTGCCCAAAAATCACTTGACGGTATGGCCGTGTAATGTTATAATATACGCAAAATAATGCACGTATTTTGTTGCATATTATCATTGATTCGTGTATCAGTCAATACCCGGCTTGCGAGGAAAATATATTTTTAAATTCAGGTCATTATCCGGAATGATATGTTGCCACACGCACAACAACCCGATGCCATTCATACCCGCGAAATCGGGGATCCGGGAGAGACCTTTCCGCGTAATATTCATGAGTCGAATTCCGGTGGAACTGCGAGCCGCATCGGGATTTGTATCTCCCGCGCTCAATATTTATCCTTTAACTGCCATTATGACACAAGAAGAACCCCGTTTTGATCTTGTATAGCCAAATTTTATTGAAGGGAGTCATATTCAAGTTGAAACATCACACCGCATACAAGCAGGTTCTCAGTATCATATCGTCGGTTGTCATCATGGTCTGTCTCGGCGGTCTTTATGCCTGGAGCGTTTTTGTACCCCTGTTAAAAACTGAGCACGGCTTGAATACTGCACAAACACAGTTCATTTTCGGCGTGACGATTGCCGTTTTTACTATGACCATGATCCTGGCTGGTAAGGTGCTGGAGAAACGGGGTCCCCGCCAGACGGCATTCATCTCTGCGCTTCTCTTTATAGCTGGTTACCTGACCGCTTCATATTCGGGAGGTCAGTTTTATCTGCTGCTAGTCGGTATCGGCATCCTGTCAGGCGCCGGCATCGGTTTCGGTTATGTCTGCGCTTTGTCAACCCCGCTGAAATGGATATTCCGTCGCAAGGGTTTATTGACCGGAATCACTGTCGCCGGTTTTGGCGCTGGTGCTATATTTCTCTCCCAGGTGGTGGAGTCGCTGGCGTTGAGCGGAATGCCGGTATTGACAATCTTCCGCATCATCGGAATCGTCTACGGGATTGTAGTGTTGCTGAGTGCCCTGGCCCTGTTCACGCCTCCGTCGATCACCCCGCAGAAGACAGATGTGACGGTCAACGCCGGGATGTTAACAAAAAGCGTTCGTTTCTGGGCTATCGCCGGTGGAATGTTTGCCGGGACTTTCTCCGGCTTGCTGATAATGGGGAACCTTAAACCTATCGGGCTTTCTTTCGGGGTCGGTGAAGAAGCCGCCACCCTGGCGATCGCGATTATGGCGGTAGGAAATGCTACAGGCAGGATTGCCTGGGGATACGTATTTGATGGCATAGGCGGGAAACGTTCCATTACATTGGCCCTGTCGTTCCTGGCGGTTAGCACACTAGCGCTCCTGTTGGGAGTACGGGGCGAGCTGATATTCTTGCTGATATCGTTTGCTGTCGGGTTGGGTTTCGGGGCGAACTTCGTCCTCTTCGCCGCCCAGGTATCGCATGTATACGGAGTTGCAAAATTAGGCCTTGTATATCCGCTGATATTTTTGGCCTATGGAGCGGCGGGCATCGTCGGCCCATTGGTGGGAGGGTGGTTATTTGACATAATGTTATCGTATAACGTGGCGATCATGTTTTCCGCTATAATCTCGGCTGGCGGAGGCGTAACTTCATATATCCTGTTCTCCTGCCAGGAAAAAGTTGATGCTAAATTAGCGACGATATCTTCCGTACGGAAGGTCGAATACGATAGAGAGGTGGCAAATGGCTAAAGTAGTGATTATCATGGGATCGAAGGGCGACCAAGCGTGGTCGGGTGAAATTGCGAAATCCCTTCAGAAGTTCGGTATCGAAAGTGTATTGCGAGTCGCCTCAGCGCATAAGGTTCCGCTGAAATGTTATGAATTGATTAAAGAATACGAAAAAGAAAATGTTGTGTTCATTACTGTTGCCGGTCGAAGCAATGCCTTGAGTGGCTTCACCGATGGGCAGACCTGTTGTCCGGTGATCGCCTGCCCGCCTTACGGCGACAAATTCGCCGGCGCAGACGTTTTTTCCAGCCTCCGGATGCCGTCCGGCGTGGCTCCGTTGACTATTCTGGAAGCCGATAGCGCTGCTTTGGCAGCGGCAAAAATCCTGGGCTTGTCTGATAAACGTATCCAGGAGAAAGTCAAAGAATACCAGAATGCCGCGCGCGCGACCCTCGAGAAAGACGATCTGGAAGTTAGTCGCAACAAGGTGAGTTGAATTCTCTGGTCCGCACCGGACTCCGGGGTGAAAGGCCCGGGCGTAGCGCCCTGGTAATAATTGAGTTTTTTTGGCACTTCAGCAGTTAGTAACCTGAGGCTGGCGCGTAGCGTCGGATACTTTGAGTAAATCGTTTCACGCCACCAGCCTCAGGAAACTGCCTTGGTGAGATTTTTTGCCCGGGTGATATTCACCGCCCGGACTGCTTCGCGATAAATTATCCTGCCTATCGCTGACTCTGATATCAAATTCTCTTCCTGAATTCTTTGCTGCCAGTTTTCCGCCCGGTACTAAAGTACTGTCTGTATGTGCTTTCGATAGAGCTATCGATTGATTGTCGGGCATGGGATGGCGTGACATTATTGAGATATGTCAACCCTGTTCAACATTTTTCATGAGGTGGAATATGCCGGTCATTATTGCAGACAAACTGTATTACCAGACGAACGAGGCGGCCAGGGAGGCCGGGATCAGCAGGTCGACGCTGTTGCGGTGGATCGATAAGGGAATCGTCAATGCGGCCTGCAAACGGGACCGCCGCGGCTGGCGTTTGTTCGACCAGGATGATATCAATACGATCAAAGCCGAAGCGCAAAAACTGGCGTTTTAAAGGGGTGTGGGTCATGGAAAAGCGTAGCAGAGGGAGATCGCGGTCAAAAGGCGACCATTTACCTGCCGGGAAAAAAGTCGATGGCACAGATGTAACCGCGGCAAAAAGCCTGGAGAGGCTGTCATTGGGAAGTGACGCGACATTCGGCGAACTGGTTGAAAATATCAACACCTGCGTAGCCGTATATCGGGCGGAGGACGACGGTAAGGATTTTATTCTCACCGCTTTTAACAGGGCGGCTGAGGAAACGGAAAAAATTCCCCGCAACCGGGTGATCGCCAAACGGGTCACCGAAGCGTTCCCCGGCGTAGTTGAATCCGGCCTCTTCGATGTTTTCCGGCAAGTCTGGCGCACCGGCATCCCGGTCAAGCATCCGGTAACCCGGTACCATGACCGGAGAATTATTGACTGGCGGGAGTATTTCGTGTACCGGCTTTCTTCGGGGGAAATCGTCGCCGTTTATCAAGATCTCACCAGCCAAAAAGAAGAAGAGCGCCGGTTGGCTGAGGAGAAGAGCATATATCATTCGTTATATGCTCACAGCGATGACGGGGTATTACTCAGCGCCCCGGACGGCCGGATATTCGTTGCCAGTCCGGCGGCTTGCCGTATGCTGGGTATGAGCGAAGCCCAGATTTGCCGGGCAGGCAGGCAGGGCATTGTCGATCCCGCCAGCCCCAACCTGGCTGCACTGCTCGAGGAACGCGATCGTACCGGCCGTGCCAGGGGGGAATTGATATTCCGCAGAGGAGACGGCACTTCTTTTGAAGGCGAACTCACTTCGGCAGTCTTCACCGACCGTCATGGAGAGTTACGTAATACCGTGATCATCAGGGACGTCTCGGCTCGTGTGAAAGCCGAGTCGGATCTCCGGAACAGCGAAGAGCGCTACCGCAAACTGGTATTGGCATGTCCCGACGGCATCGTTCTTTTTGCCGCCGACGGCACCGTCACTTTTGCTTCGGGAAAAACGATACAAATGTTCGGCGAAACGGATATCGACGCAGTAATCGGAAGGCCGATATTGAAGTGGGCGGCGCCGGAAAGCCGGGAGCGGTTGAGCGCCAACTTCCGTAATACCCTGCAATTAGACGGTATCAGCCGTAACGAGTACCTGGCGCAGCGCCGCGACGGGCAAAAATTTTGGGTGGAAAGCAATGCCGTAGCAATCAGGGACGCGCAGGGTGCGCCTGCGGGCATCATTGCTGTCATTCGCGACGTCTCTGAACGGAAGAGAATCCAGACTGCACTGGAAGAAGAAAGAGAGAACTACCGCAACTCACTCGAGACTCTGCCTTTCGGTATCCAGGTCGTATCGTTTAATCAGATGCTTCTTTACATCAACCCTGCCATGGCGCAGATGTGGGGCTACGACAGCCTGGAACAACTTCGGACAGTCCCGCTAAGCCGGGCATTTACTCCCGAATCGTTGGCGTTGCTGGAAGTGATCCGCCGGCGGACTGGTACTGGAGAACCGCCGCCTGCTCATGAACTAACGATGGTCTGCGCCGACGGCAGTTTGCGGGACGTACGCGTTTACAGTCAAGCGATTGTCTGGAACGGCGAACCGTGTCTCCAGCTTTTGTATGAAGACATCACCGTGCCTAAAAAAATGGAAACCGAGATCAGGAACCTGAATGAAATCCTCATGTTGATTCGCAATATCAATCAGCTTATCGTTCGGACGGATGATGAGGCGGAACTGATGCAGAAAGGGTGTGAAGAATTGGCCCGGAGCGGTCGTTATCAGGTCGCCTGCATCTGCATGGTGTCAGCGGATGCGTCGGAAATCAAGCCGCTGGCGGCTGCCGGTCCGGAGATCGAAAAATTATCTGCCATGAGAACAGCCCAACGCGAGATTTCGCCTGATTGCAACCCGTTATGGGAAGCCGTAATAACGTCGAGACCCGTTGTGATCCATGACCCGCTCGCTGATAATCGGTTCGAGGCGTGGTATCGGACTATTCTCCGGAATGGTTTTCGGGCTACGATTTCATTACCTTTGAAAATTGAGAATAAAGCGGTGGGTGTTCTGCATATCTATTCTGTCGGCAAATCATTCAGCGATATGGAACTGGATCTCCTTGTTGAGTTGGCTGCGGACATTTCTCTGGGCATGCAAAAAATTCGGTTACGGCAAGAGCAGCAACAAGCGGAGCGGGCTCTCGCTAGTGCAGAGGTGCGTCACCGCATACTGATTGACCAGTCCCGGGACGGTATCGTCGTTCTCGATGAAGAAGGGAATGTTTATGAAACGAACCGGCGTTTCGCTGATATGATCGGTTATCCTGTCGAAGAAACCCGCCGACTCAAGGTTTTCGATTGGGAATACCGCTGGTCTCCCGAGCAGCTCAGGAGAATGTTGCAGGAGATCGATGAGAAAGGAGCTTTTGCCGAGACCCGGCACCGCCGCAAGGACGGCAGCACCTACGATGTGGAAATCAGCTCCAATGCCGCCAGTTTCGACGGGCAAAAACTCATTTTCTGCGTCTGCCGTGATATCACCGAGAGGAAAAAGATGGAAGCAGAGCTGAAACAGCGGGCGATGCTGCTGGATGCGACAACGGACAATATCCTCCTGTATGACCTGGAGGGAAATATCCTGTATGTTAACGAGTCCTTCCTGCGTGTGCATAATCTCAAACGTGAGCAGGTTCATCACTTTGAATCGTTGGACCGGTTGGTGCTATCGATCTCCGATGATACATCCCTGGATTACAAAAAACGCATCCGGGTCATCAAAGAAAAAGGCGAGTTCAACCATGAAAGAATAAAACTTAATCCCGACGGCTCGCGGAGCTATTTTCAAATCCGGGCCCAGTTGATTCACCTTGGTGCAAGAGAACTGATCCTGAGCGTCGCCCGGGACGTCACTTCCTATGCTGAAATCAATAAACGTTTGGTTGAATCGGAACACCGCCTGCGCATTCTTTTTGAAGACGCCCCCGATGCCTATTGTTTGATTGATGTGGAAGGCCGGTTGATGGACGCCAACCGCGCTGCTGAAGCGCTGACCGGCTACCGGAGAGAAGAAGCCATTGGCAAGAGTCTTTTCGAGATGCATCTGTTTCCCGAAAACAGTGTCATCGAAGCCAGAAAAATACTGGAACGGAGTGTCCGTGGAGAAGCGACCGGGCCGGGCGAACTGCAGATTATCCAGCGAGACGGCAAAATCATTGACACCGAAATCCGGACTTTTCCGACCCGGATCGAAGACCGGGTTCATATCCTGGTGATCGTCCGCGATATTACAGAAAGGAAGCGGATACAGGAAAACCTGATGGTTACCGACCGCCTTGCGTCCATCGGTGAACTGTCCGCCGGTCTGGCTCACGAACTGAATAACCCGCTGACCAGCGTGGTTGGTTTCTCCGACCTGCTCCTGGAGAAACAATTGCCCGACGATATTAGGGAAAATATCCAGTTCATGAACCGTGAAGCGCGGCGTACTTCCGAGGTGGTGAAGAATATGCTCACCTTTGCCCGTAAACACCCCGCCTTAAAACAGTTGATCGATATTAACGAAGTGATCACCAGGGTGCTCGATGTCCGGGCTTATGAACACAGCGTCAGCAATATCCGGGTGGTCAAGCGGTTATCTGCTGATCTCCCCGCGATAAACGGCGATTTTTTCCAGCTCCAGCAGGTAATCCTGAACATCGTCATCAACGCCGAGTACTATATGAAAGAAGCGCACGGCAGCGGGATGCTGACGGTTACCTCGGAGCGGGTGGATACGTACGTCCGGCTGGCGATCGCCGATGATGGTCCCGGAATCGCGCCGGATAACCTGCGGCGTATCTTCGATCCTTTCTTCACTACCAAGCCGGTCGGCAAGGGGACCGGCTTGGGGTTGAGCATCTGCTACGGAGTCATCTCCGAACACAACGGGCGTTTATATGCCGAGAGTGTCCCGGGTAAAGGAGCCACATTTATTATCGAGTTGCCGGTCGCATGAAATCAAGATATGACTTTCGTTCCCGGTACAAATCCTCCGTGGGACGAGCCGGGTAAAATAAACCAAGGAAAAAACCATGAATGAAAAAATGGAAACCGTCCTGTTAGTGGACGATGAAGAAGGTATCCGGGTGCTGCTCCGGCAGAAGTTTTCCGGCATGGGCTATACTTGTTTCGAAGCCGCTAATGCCGCGCAATCTCTGGAGTTGCTCGCTCGGCATGACATCGACCTGATAATCCTTGATATGAAAATGCCGGGCAAGACTGGCCTGGAGATACTTCCCGATATCAAGAGGCTTTATCCCCACACCGCCGTGATCATGGCTACTGCAGTCAGCGAGGCAAACGTGGTGGTCGAGTGCATGAAATACGGCGCTTATGACTATGTGCTGAAACCATTCGATATGACCGTGATCGGCATGAGCGTCAAACGTGCCCTTGAGAAACGGCGGCTGGAGCTGGAACTTGAAAACTATCACG
>JBBITI010000021.1:42383-47770 GCA_037440885.1 Dehalococcoidales bacterium
AAAATCCACGATTCGTTTATGAATTCCATTACCGCGTTGGCCCATGCCCTGGACGCCAAGGACAGTTACACCAACGGCCATTCCGAGCGTGTTTCCCGGATATCGGTTAGTATTGGCAAGGAACTGAAACTGACTCCGGAACTGATTGATAAGATACGCATCGCCGGGTTGATCCATGACATCGGCAAGATCGGCATCCCGGAATCCATTCTGCGTAAACCGGCCGGTTTAACCGCAGAAGAATTCCGTGTGGTCCAGTCCCACTGTGAAATCGGTGAGCGCATCCTGCGGCCGGTTGTCGATGACGAGGATATCCTGAAGATGGTCCGGTATCATCACGAGCGCTGCGACGGCAAGGGCTATCCCGACGGCCTGGTTGGTGATGCGATTCCCGTCGGCGCCCGGATCATCTGTGTCGCTGACAGCTATGATGCTATGAGTTCTGACCGGCCTTACCGGAAAAGCATGGCTGCTGACGCCGTAAAGTCTGAGCTGGAGAAAAATAGGGCTACCCAGTTCGATGCCGAAGCGGCTCAGACAATCGTAAAAATGATGGTATCCGGAGCGTTAAGCTGATATAAGGAGTGGGGCGATTATGAGAAGTCGGGTGAAAAAAGGTTCCCTCTTCAATCCGCCTGCGGATAAACAGACGGCCGTTACCGCGCTTTCTTTTCTGGTGATGGCTTTTGTACTGGCCTCCTGTCATTTTTTTGATTTCCCCGCGGTGGTTATCGGGGAGCGTTTTTCCAATATCTGGCTGCCCTATGCTTTTAACGTCGCTGTCGTTCTGGTCATCGGTGCGGTCACTACTAGTTTCGTATCCCGCTTGAGCCGGGAACAGGCCGATGCACGGCGAGAATTGGATTTTCAGTCTCGTATTCTCGACGCCGCTAACGATTCGATATTCGCCTTTCGGCTTGAAGGTTCTTTGACTTACGTAAATGAAAAAGGTTGTCTTGACCGGGGCTACTCCAGAGAAGAAATTTTACGGCTCAACCGCAAGGACCTGATTACCGCTGACCACCGCGGGCTTTATGAACAGCGGGTAGATCGCCTGAAAAAAGAAGGCGAGCTGGTTTTCGAGGCGGAACATGTGCGCAAGGACGCCAGTATTTTCCCGGTGGAAGTCCGCGCCCGTTACCTCCGGCTAGGTGAGGAAGAACAGATTATCACGGTTTGCCGGGACATTACCGAGCGCCGCATGGCGGAAAAAGCCGTCCAGTCCGAGAAAGAAAACTTCCGGATGTCTTTGGAGACATCGCCGATGGGTATCCAGATAGTGGATCCGCAGGGCAACACGCTCTTTGCTAACAGGAAAATGCTGGATCTATGGGGAGTCGACAGCCTCGAAGAGTATAGTTCGAGATCGATTGAACAGCGTTATACCCCGGAATCAGCCCGAAAAATGAGGGCAATTATGGCTAGCGAACGCGACGGCTTTCACGTTCTTGAATACGATGTTACCATTGTCAGCAAAAAACAGGAACTCAGGGATCTGCATGCTTTCTGTAACGAAGTCCTCTGGAATGGTAATTTGTGCGGTCTGATCACTTACGAGGATGTGACCGAACGGAAGCGACTGGAACAGCAGTTGATTATGGCGGACCGGCTGGCGACCATCGGCGAGCTCGCTGCCGGGGTAGCTCATGAGTTGAACAATCCCCTCACCGCGGTCATCGGTTTCTCACAGATGCTGGCTGAAGACAATATACCGGTGGAGATCAAAGAGCAGATCAAGATCATCGACTCTGAAGCGCAGCGGGCTGCCCGTATCGTAAAAGACCTGTTAGCTTTTTCACGCAAACATAAGGTTGTTAGCGAATTCTGCCAGGTTAACCATATTTTCGAAGAGGTGCTCCGGTTGCGGGACTACGAGCATAAAGTAAACAATATTACCGTTATTACCGATCTGGCACCGGATTTGCCCGAGATCAAGTGCGACCGTTTTCAAATTCAGCAGGTCCTGCTGAATATTATCATTAATGCCGAGTATTTCATGCTGGAAGCACACCAACGCGGGGTATTATCGATCGCCACTGAACACAATGGTTCCCATGTCCGTTTGATTATTTCGGATGATGGGCCGGGTATCAAGTCGGAGTATCTGCCCCATATCTTTGACCCCTTCTTCACTACCAAGGAAGTCGGCAGAGGTACCGGTTTGGGCTTGAGCATCTGTCATGGGATCATCAAGGAACACAACGGGCGGATTCATGCCGAAAGTCAGCCTGGCAAGGGTGCCACAATTATTGTGGAACTGCCTGTCAACAGTTAACAGATAAAATAACAGGGATAACCGGTAATTGATCTGATTTGTCGCGCCCGGTCTCAGTCGGTGCTTAACCGGAATTACCCGTCTTGTGCTGCAGCAGATGCTTCTTGGTATGGGCATGTAGTATAATGCACCCAATTCACTGAACAGGAAGTACGGATTTTTGCCGCTTGAGATAGACGAAATACCCCTGGGCAGTCGGCGCCTGAAGTTTTTTGCCCGGGTACCCTGGATACTGCATCGCGGTGATGGGTGCTGGACACCACCGTTGAACGGCGATTTGCTCGGAAGCCGGCTTTTTGGGTTGACCGGTTTGCTGACTGCGCCGCACCCCTACCATCAGCACGCTACCGTTACCCACTTTGTTGTCCGGCGTTCCGGGAAACCGGTCGGACGTATCTCAGCGGCGATCAACCATCGTTTTAATGACTTTCACGGTGTTAAAGTGGGTTTTTTCGGTTTCTTCGATGTCATCAACGACTATGAAGTAGCCGGGGCTCTTCTGGACCGGGCTCGGTGCTGGGTTAAAAACAAGGGTATGAATTGCCTGCGGGGGCCGGGAGAGTATTCCAATGCCACTCACGAGAGACAGGGTGTCCTTGTGAATGGATATGAATATGCCCCGACCGTGGAATTGACCCATAATCCGCCATATTACCGCGAACTGCTGGAAAAATACGGTTTTCAGAAAGCCAGGGACTATCATGCTTACCTGGTAGATGTCCAGAGCCCGGCGCCTGTCCGTCTGGAAGAACTGGCAAAGCAGGCAGGCACCCGCAGTGATATCAGAATACGGCCGCTGGTGCTTAAAAATCTTGCCTCGGAAGTCCACTTGATAAAGACGATTTATAATGATGCCTGGTCGCAGAACTGGGGCTTTCTCCCCATCACCGACGCAGAAGCGGTCGCTCTGGCCCATTCCCTGCGTTTGGTTGTCGACCCCGGACTGATTCGCTTCGCCTTTGTTAACGACGAACCGGCCGCAGTGCTCGGCGCGCTCCCCGATCCGTATTTTGCGTTAAGGCCGGGATGGCACTGGTACAGCGACTCGGATTTGGCGCGCATTGCCCGGTTATTGTTGCGGAGGAAGCATATTCCGCTACTCAGGCTGATGTTCTTTGGTGTTCGCCCCGGTTTTCGCCGTCGCGGCATTGACGCCATGCTCTTTACCGAGGTAAAGCAGTATGCATTGAAGAGGGGATACCAGCAATGTGAAGCCTCCCTGCTGCTGGAAGACAACCACTTGATTATCAGCCCATCGGAATTCATGGGCGCCCGGCGTTACAAGACCTGGCGCATCTATGACCTGCCTTTGGAATGATAACAATTCGCAACCCGGCTTGTTTTTTGATTTAGGGCAAAGGAATAGTGACTATTTATGCATCGTTTTTCGTGCTGGTCGATAAAATGCGGTATCTTTCAACATCCGTCTTTCAGTCTCTCGATCAGCCAGACAGGAAGTTTTTGTTCTTGCATTCGTTTCTGAACAGGCTCGATATCATAAGCGACGCGATGTAACGTGAATTGATGTCTTGTAAAATCAATCACACCGTAACTGGCACGTGGATCGTTATCACGCGGCTGGCCAACTGCCCCCGGATTGATGATCAGCTTGTCATCCGCAAGGGTAATGACATCTTGATGCCGCAGTCTGCTTACCTGGGGAGATGATGCCGTCTTCCGGGTAAATGCCGTCGGTCGATGGGTGTGTCCTGCCAGGCAATAGCGTGTTCGGAAGATGTGAAAGCTATGCATCGCTTCATCGGTTGAGGATAAATATTCATTGACCGGATCCCGCGGGCTGCCGTGGACGAGGGTGAAATCTTCTCGTTCTACAAACAGTGGTAAATTTCCCAGGTAATTCCGGTCTTCCTGGCTCAATTTAGTCCTGGTCCAGTTGATGGCTGCCGCAGCGTAGGTATTAAAACCTGCTGTGTCTATGATACCGGCTGCTGCCAGGTCGTGGTTGCCTGCAACACAAATTGAGCACTTCTCCTTCAGGAATCGCAGGCATTCGCCCGGGTCGGGACCGTAGCCTACCAGGTCTCCCAGGCACCAGATCTCATCCAGCGGTCCCCGGCCTTCTGCGTCGGCGCTCACTGCTTCCAGTGCCGCCAGATTGGCATGGATGTCGGCAATTACCATGATGCGTGTCAACACGGTTTTTGTCCCGATTCTGTGGTTTTCGATCGCTCTTGTGTCTCATTGCCCCTGCATATCATAACTGATTGCCGAATGCAGCACTAATTAGTCTTGAGGTTGGAATTCGCTGTCGGTTCGGAACGATAGCCTAGAGTGTTTCCTGTGGTGATGAACATAAAAGGCCTGTCAACGCGGCGAAAGTAAATCGGGCAATGGTCAAGTCCGCCGGGAACAAAAACGGCGCAGGTCCGTGTGATCAGGTGTTTCTCTCCACCTAGCCAGAATTCTATTTCTCCTCCCAGTTCGGACTGGTCTTCTGGATTCGTCCCCAGGAACATCAGGTATTCATCGAATGAATGGCTATGGGATTTGGTCAGCAGATCAATAGTGCCGGTTCGCAGCACCATGTTAGTCTCGAGATAAAATGCTTTCGGAACCTTGCCGTTCAGTTCCTCGCTGATATAAAGCGAGTTTTCCCATGGTACGACAGTGCCCTTCGTGCGATTATCCGGCATTCCGGGATTGGGTGGCGTTTCGGTGATGAAATATTTGTCATATTTATTTTGTTCCATGATCCCTCCTTCGGTTGCAACTCCTTGAATTCTGTCGTTGAAACGGTAGAGCGTTGGGCATAATATTACGGATTGAACAAACCGCCCTTGCGCTTTCCTTTCATTACCGTATTTTGTATAGTTGATTCAGCCTGGATACTTTTACAGGGTCACTTTCTAAAAATACTCTCACCTCGGTTATTTTGATGTCACTGCAGTCATTATCAAATTTAATTTTATAAAATACGTTCATTTTCAATTCGAGTAAAATCTTTCCTGAGGACCTTTCGATAGCCTGTGTTTTGAGTAACGCGCCAACTTCTTTTTGTTTTTCATCAATATACAGGTGTTGTTTTGTCAACTTGTCATGTATCTCTGGATGGCTGAGACATCTTTCATACCATTGATCCCGACCGATCACA
>JBBITI010000022.1:0-45509 GCA_037440885.1 Dehalococcoidales bacterium
CCGGATTCAATGTCGAAGCCCCCTTCGATTTTATGTCAGATACCCTGCGGGGGATGCGCGGGATAATGCTGGACATCATGCAACGGCCGGAGAAACTACTCGCAGCGGAAGAAAAAGTGTCGAGGCTACAAATCAAATTCGCCATTGAATCGGCCCGGGCTACCGGACTGAAACGGGTGATGATGCCGTTGCATCGCGGTTCAGACGGCTTTCTATCACTACGGCAATTCGAGAGATTTTACTGGCCCCAGCTTAAACACATGATACTTACCTTTATCGAAAACGGGATCACCCCCGGAGTTTTCTATGAAGGCGTCTGGGACCAACGACTACAATACCTAGCCGAGCTACCTAAAGGGAAAACGATCGGCTGGTTCCAGGCCAGTAATATTTTCAAGGTCAAAGAAGTCCTTGGAGACACGATGTGCATTATAGGAGGCATGCCCAACAGCCTGCTGCAGGGGGGGACGATAGAAGAGGTCCGCGCCCATACAAAAAGATTATGTCAAGTAGTCGGCAAGGGTGGCGGTTACGTGATGAGCGTTGGTGTCGGTGAGATGTCCGGGTGTAAACCCGAACTGGTCAAAGCGTGGGTTGAGGCGACAAAGGAATTCGGTATTTATCAGTAACTCAATACTGAGGAGATTTCGTTTCTTAACGAAATCTCCTCAAATTCAGAATACAATATTTTCTTTCAGGTACTTCTTGGTCGTTGAGACCGCCAGGAAAAGGAACGGTTTATCTACTCGCTTCACCTTCAGAGGACAGTGTCTTAGTCCTTTCGGGACATAGACCAGGCAGCTTTTGGTCAGGAAGTATTGTTCATCCTCCAGCCAGAACTCGACTTCTCCGCCCAACTCACCGGGATGTTGCCAGTCACCACCGAGAAAGCCGACAACTTCATCGAAATCGTGCGTATGAGACGGTGTACCTTCAGCATCGGTTTCTTTCCAATACCATGAACAGATAATGTTGGGCGTCCCCTGGATTAAAAAATCTTCCAGCCATAATATCCGGGTAGCCCTTCTGTTATAGTCAGCCGCCTTCTCCTGAACGTCTGCCGGCACCACCAGGTCAGATAAAATAAGCTTCTCGTGTTTTCGTCCCACCATTTTGTACCTCCCTTTTCTGTACAGGAATAATTGTCAGGTTATTCTTATTTCGATTGCTTATCCGTTGTTACCGCAGGATTAGAAGGCGCTTCCGTTTGGGCGGAAGGTTCTTTCTCCCCGCCGAAAACCTGGTACGGCCAGGCCATCAAGCTGCCTTCCAGAAACTTAACATTACTGAAGCCCAAGCTGCGCAGCATGCGGGTTGTCTGGTAAGCCCGCGCTCCAGCCCGGCAGGATACAACGATCTCTTTGTCCTGCGGCAATTCGCCGGCTCTTTCCAATAACATGTTTTGCGGAATATATTTAGTCTGGGGTGCTTCGATCCGCCAGATATCCCATTCTTTCGGAGTCCGGACGTCAAGCAGGATGAAGTCTTCGCTGGCATCCAGCTTGGTTTTGACCTGGGCCGGGGTCAACCCAACCGCCAGGCTGGCGATCTTGTTCCGGATTATGTTAGCAGCATGATGGACCGGATCTTGCGGGGTGTTATAAGGCGGGGCATAAGCCAGGTCAACATCGGCAAGGCGGTCAACGTCAGCACCGAAGGTGATAGCTGTAGCCAGGACATCGATACGCTTGGCTAACTCACCGCGACCCATGCCCTGCGCACCTAAGACACGCCCGGTTTTGCGATCGGCAATCAGTTTGAGAACAATATCGCGGGAACCGGGGAAATAGTTCGGCTTGTCCGCTTCAGGAGCAAGCGAAGTCACCACATCGTACCCGGCTTTACGGGCATCGGACTCACCGAGACCGGTGCGGCCGACCGAGTAATCAAGGATCTTGACGATGGTAGTGCCGACGACACCAGGGAACTTTTCACGGCCACCGGTGACATTAGTTCCGATGACACGACCGTGCTTGTTCGCCGTCGATCCCATGGGAACGAACACGGGCAAACCAGTAACAAGGTGTTTGTTCTCTACACAGTCACCGCCAGCATAGATATGGGGATCGCTGGTTTGAAGATATTCATCGACGACAATAGCACCGCTTTTACTGATGTGCAGGCCGGCATCACGAGCCAGCTTCACATTGGGACGAACACCTATAGCCATAATAACAAGATCAGCTTCAAGCGACGATTTATCAGTCACCACCTTACGGAGCATGCCGTTCTCACCTTCGAATCCAGCGACACGTTCGCCGAGATGCAGGACAATGCCCTTTTTCTTAAGGTAAGTTTCCACGGGGGCGGCGATCTCTTCATCCAGAGCACCGGGAAGGATATGCGGCAAAGCCTCGACTACCGCCACTTTAACTCCCCGGGTAGACAGCACTTCTACCATTTCCATACCGATCAAACCGCCGCCAACCACCACCGCTTTTTGCACCGATTTCGTATTCATCCAGGCAACGATCTGGTCGGCATCGCCCACGTCTTTGACCGAAAACACACCAGACAGGTTCAACCCTTCCAGCGGGGGTCGAGCCGGATTAGCGCCGGTAGCCAGGACTAACTTATCGTATTCGATCATCGAAGACTGTTCAGTATTGCGGTTGAACAAATGCAGTTTATGACCGGAGCGATCAATCGATTCAACGCGGGTATCGACCATTACATCGATATTATAGATATCTTTGAAGTCTTTCACGGAACGCACCAGAAGGGCATTCCGCTTAGCGATTACGCCGGAGACATAATAAGGAATACCGCAACTGGCATAGGAGATCAAGTTTCCGGCTTCAATAATGGTGATCCGGGCTGTTGGATCACAGCGGCGGGCGCGCGCCGCGGTTTTCGGTCCGCAGGCGACACCACCGATAACGACAATACGTTTTCCGGTAGTCAATTTATTCCTCCTGACGATACGTTAAAAAAATAGTCAATGAATTATCATATATTTTTCACTTCATGGTAACACCATCCTAAAGGTTTGTGCAAAAAGCTTGACCGGCAACCGGCTTACAGGTAGAATCCTTTACGTTAATCAGGAAGCGGGAGTATTTAAATGGAAGTGCAACCATACCTGGTGGAAATGGACCAGCGCATCAAATTAATCGAGAAAGCCGCCGCCGAACTCGCCGAACTGGGCAAACAGCACGGAGTACCAGCGGTTTATAAAAACGCCCGCCGTATTACGGCGTCGGTCAATATTTTAAAAATCACCGTTTCTGACGTCATCGATTTGAAAGTATAAAGCGGTCGAATTTCACGAGACTATGGAAAAATAGAAGAGTTATTTGATTAATAAATGAGGTACCGGCAAACAACGCTCGTTCGATAGGATACGATCACATTCACCGCTGCCGAACGAATACCAAGTCGAAGAAAATCGATATGGGAAAAAGATTGTG
Source organism: Dehalococcoidales bacterium (assembly GCA_037440885.1). Taxonomy (GTDB): domain Bacteria; phylum Chloroflexota; class Dehalococcoidia; order Dehalococcoidales; family UBA2162; genus JBBITI01. The sequence continues at coordinate 3,411 of JBBITI010000022.1, forward strand.
GCTTTCAGGGCAGTATTATTCGACCTCGACGGGACTTTACTGAATACACTGCAGGATATTGCGAATTCCGTAAATACAGTGCTAGCCCGGGCGGGTTTACCGACTCATGATATCGATGCTTACCGATACTTTGTAGGTGACGGTTCATACGAACTAGCACGGCGTGTGTTACCGGAGCGATACCGGGACAAGCAAAGTATTGCCGAGATGGTAAACGAGATCGACGACGAATACAACCGACGCTGGGCAGAAAATACCACCCCATATGCAGGCATACCGACCATGCTGGATGGTTTGACCCGCATGGGTTTTAACAAATGCATCCTTTCCAACAAACCGCAAATTTTCACGGAATTGACTACCGCTCGTTTCCTGTCCACCTGGCAATTCGATATTATCATGGGAGCGCAACCCGGAATTCCCCGAAAGCCCGATCCCACCGCCGCTTTGAAAATCGCCCGCAAGTTAAACTTCAAACCGGAGGAGTTCCTGTATCTGGGAGATACGGCAACAGACATAAAGACCGCTACAGCGGCAGGCATGTACCCGGCAGGAGCGGTGTGGGGCTTTCGCACTGCGGCGGAGTTACGGGAGGCAGGGGCGAAAGTGCTGGCGGAGTCGCCGGCAGAGATTACTCAGTTTCTGGAAAAGCAGGAATCGCTCGTTTGAAATACGAAATTGATTACTGAGAGTCATGCAACTCATGGTAAAATAGGGATATAAAACTGACGGGAGAATGAACGGAGGAAGAGAGATGACCGGATATGTTGGTCCAATCGAAAAGCAAACCCTGGAAAACAACTATTTTAGAAAGGTGCTATATACCGGGAAATATGCCCAACTAGTAGTGATGTGCCTGCAACCCGGAGAAGAAATCGGCAACGAAGTCCATAAGACAGTCGATCAGTTCTTCCGCCTGGAAGAAGGCGAAGCCACGTTAGTACTAAACGATGGGAAGGAAAAATACACAGTGAAAGACGCCGAAGCATTCATCGTCCCGGCAGGTACCTTTCATAATGTGATTAATAGTTCGAAAACAAAAAAATTAAAGTTGTATACGATCTACTCGCCGCCCAATCACCCGGACGGCAGAGTCCATAAAACAAAAGCCGAAGCAGACAAGGCGGAAGCCGAAGAACACCATAAATAAAGCAGCAAAACAACCTTTTTGGGGTGAAGAGGTAAGGGAAAAGTCATAAAAATCAGGCGCTGCCGATATAGCTGAAATCGGCAGCGCCACAATAAGCAGGGCTGTTCGGGAGGTTCTCAGTGAGCCAGCACCGGCACTCCGCCCTGGACAGCGGCAGATACCGGACAAACCACCGCGCGGATGACCCCATCGATTGGCCGAAGGCCTTCGTTGACCACGTCATCAATATCCCGCAGATATCCCTGCGTGATAACGACGACATCATAGGGGCCGGTGACACGTTCCGCAAATTCCACCCAATCACATTTTTGCAGAGCTAAAGCGACCTCCCTGGACCTGCCCATTGCCGTCTCAATAAAGATATACGCCCTATTTTCCACGTTACACCTTCACCCGGTAACGATCCATAACCGCACCATGTATATTCGGTTTCTCAAGGAAGCATATTGTGAGAGATACTAAACTATTAGTGATCAAGGAGCAGTCGGTCGGTAAAATTTAATCCCTTTAACCCAGCTACCAGTATATGGCACAAGACATCAAAAAGTTATAACAAAGGTAAAGAAAATATTACAAATTTATAACAGTAAAACTACCCGGCCAACAGCTTCGTAAAATACCACGCGCAACAACCATGGCAACGGCCGCGGGCATTAACTACTTTAAAACAAAGCAGTCGTTTACCGGAGGTCCGTCCCCGAAAACTAGTGAAGGTAATATTGTGGAGTGGTAAGATAACGAGGGCATTCACAAGAAATACCGAGCTAAAACCGGAGCTTGCGATATCAAAAAGGGCTCAATGGGCAAGCAACAAGCTGACGAGCAAAGCGACCATACAGAAAACTTTATCATCGATAAAAGCGGCTACCAGACGCAAGCCGAGCGGTGCCGGGGCAAATTCGAAAACGGACATGGGACGCGAGGAGGGTGAGGGCGGTGGCTGCACGGTAGACCAAGACAGGCAAGTTTGAGTTTGAAAAGGAAGTCCAATGCTATATCAGTCACCCAGAAGATAAATCCCGATCGAGCAAAGCAGCGACATCGATGCCGTAAAATTGCATCCCGGTACGGAAAACCATGCCGCGGGGGATACGGACGGTGCCGATCGGGACTTCGATATCGGTATTCTGGACAGCCACCCAGGAACCGTCAGAATTTTTCTTAAAAACCTGATTCTTGATGACTACATCCTGTTGCATATCTCTTTGAAACCCTCGTCATAATATATTCGATAGCGAATAACTTCGTTGCCACATCCATGAGACACGGCTTATCTCGGGGTGAGAGGATTTGAACCTCCGACCTCAGCGTCCCAAACGCTGCGCGCTAAACCAACTGCGCTACACCCCGACGAACCTTCATATACAACAATAAGAAAAAAGAGAGATAAGATCCAGTAATTCTAGATCTTATCTCTCTTTCAATAATCTGTCTAGGCAACTCCGGCTTTTTGTTTTAGTTCTTCATATTCCCGGACTACCCTATCCTGGATCTGTTCAAGTGCAGCTTCGGAGAGATGGCCGAACCGGCCTTGAAGCTTGGTATATTCCTTAACCGGTTTCAAACTGGCGGGTTTGACGTTGAGTTTATATTTGCCATTTTCAATCTCATAGAGAGGGAAAATACCGGTTTCGATGGCAAGACGCCCGATACTAACAGCAATATCGGTGGCACAGCGCCAACCGGTCGGGCAGGCAGAAAGAATATGCAGATAAGCCGGACCTTTAACGTCGACAGCTTTCTTCACTTTATCCAACAAGTCGAACGGATAGCTCGGGCAGGCAGTAGCCACATAGGGGATATTATGAGCGGCGGCGATGGCCGGCATATTCTTTTTCCAGCTAAACTGGCCGATGCTTTTAGCACCGGCAGGGGAGGTGGTAGTAGAGGCTCCAAAAGGGGTGGCTGACGACCGCTGGATACCGGTATTCATATAGGCTTCGTTATCAAAACAGATGTAAACAAAGTCATGGCCACGCTCGAGTGCTCCAGAGAGCGCCTGTATACCGATATCGGCCGTACCACCGTCACCGGCCATCGCAATGGCATGGGTATCAGCAGCAGGCCCCCGGCCTTTCCGTTTCATTGCTTTCAAACCGGCTTCGACGCCGCTGGCAACCGCGGCGGCATTTTCGAAAAGGGTATGAATCCAAGGTACATTCCAGGCAGTATAAGGATACTGGGACGAAATCACTTCCATGCAGCCTGTAGCATTGGCAATAATCACATTAGGACCCAGGGCTTTACATACCAGACGAACAGCCAGAGCTTCGGCACAACCGGTACATGCCCGATGGCCAGAAGTAAAATACTCTGTGGTTGTAATCTGACGCTTGCCGAATTTTACAAAATCAGACATTATTCTCTCACTCCGAACATTTCAAATTCCGGTCCAGTCTCACGTGTCGACATCTCGATACCTTTTTCAATTATCGATTCGAAATGAGCGACGGTAACATCGCGGCCGCCAAGACCACCGACAATATTGACGACCCTGGGTTTTTGTTTTTCGCGATATAGAGCAGAGCGTACCTCGGAGGCAACCGGTCCTCCGGGCCCACCGAAAGAGACAGCCCGATCAAAGACGACAACGGTTTCGGTGCCTGCTAGCGTCTGGCGTAATTCGGCGAATGGGAAAGGACGCCAGAGCCGGATCCGGGCGAGACCGACATCTTTTCCAGACGCCCGCATCCTATCAATAGCTTCCATAGCTGTTCCAGAATAACTGCCCATAGTCATCAACAAGGTTTTTGGTTTTTTATCGAGCTTAGGGTAGACTTCAAACGCTCGATACTGGCGACCAAATTGCCTGGCGAATTCCGCCCAGACTTCATTAATAACTACACGGGACTGATCAAGATTGACAACCTGAGCTTTTTTAGCTTCAGGATAGATGTAGTTCGGACCTACAATACCCTTGGTAGTCGGTTTAGCGGGATCGAGCGGGACAGGATAATAATGAGGCGGCAAGAAACGATCTACTTCAGCCTGGTCCGGTAGTAACACAGATTCGACCATATGGGTAAGATGAAACCCGTCGAGGTGAACCATGACCGGCAGCAGCACCCGGGAGTCGCCCGAAATTTTGAAAGCACAAAGGATATTATCGACAACTTCCTGACCATCCTCGCAAAAAATCTGAATCCAGCCGACATCGCGAGCAGCCATGACATCAGAGTGATCACCCCAGATGTTCAGAGGAGCGGAAAGCGCCCGGTTAGCGACAGCCATTACAACAGGCAGTCTCAGGCCGGAAGTAACAAAAAGGGCATTATGCATATATTCCAAGCCTGGACCGGCGGTTGCGGTAAAAGTACGAGCACCGGCAGCGGCTGCACCACAGCAAGCGCTTAATGCCGAATGTTCGGACTCAACCGGAACATATTCGGCATCCATATGGCCTTCAGCGACCAATTCGGCGAGACCTTCGACGATATGGGTCTGGGGAGTGATAGGATAAGCTGCGACAACATCGACATTAGCAAGTTTAACTGCTTGAGCAATAGCAAGGGAGATTTCAAGACCGACTCTTTTCGCCACGTTATTCGCCCTCCACGATCATGGTGATTGCTTTGCGCGGGCACTCTGCCGCGCAGACACCGCAACCTTTGCAATAACGCAGGTTAGCGGGGAAATAGCCTTCAGTATCCGGCTGGATACATCCTTCCGGACAATAAATAAAGCAGAGACCACACTTGTTACATTTCTCCTGTTCAGTAACCGGGCGCCGTGATTTCCAGTCGCCGGTTTCATACTCGACAGCATCACCAGCATCTTCGATAGTGACGCCAATCGTTAATTCTTGCCACCTGGGAGTATCATTACGAGCCATTTACCGTACGCCCTCCACTACCGTTTCTTCGATTGCTCTCTTCATCGCATTGATATTCCGCTCAGCCAGTCGTCCAAATCTCTCATGGATTGGCTCAACAAGCGATTCTATTTTGACAACACCGGTAGCCTTTACCAGAGCGCCGATCATAGTCGTATTGACGATATTGACACCGAGAACTTCCCGGGCAATATTGGAGGCATCGACAACGGCTAAACGTCCTTTGCTACCGAATGCAGTTTTCAGTGCGGCAACAGTCTTTTTGGAATTTACGATCACGATACCGTTTTCATTAAGGCCGTCAACCACATTCACCACACGGAGGACTGTGGCATCCAGGACAATAATGATATTCGGTTGAGTAATACCCGCCCTGATACGTATGGGCTTTTGCTGACTAATTCGGGTAAACGCGGTAACCGGAGCACCGCGGCGTTCTGGTCCGAAGGCAGGAAAAGCCTGTGAATACTTGCCTTCGATAATAACCGCCTTAGCCAAGAGTTCCGCTGAGGTCACCGCCCCCTGACCACCCCGTCCATGCCATCTGATCTCGATAAGGTCCGACGTCTCCATTCACTCTCCTGCAATTATTCTCTCTAAAACTGCCCCTGGGGCGACTCGAACGCCCGCAACCGGCTTCGGAGGCCGATGCTCTGTCCAACTGAGCTACAGGGGCGAGTAATAAACCCCCTTTTAACCATATTAAGACATGAAAGACCAAAATGCAAACCCGTTATGGCAACGCAATAAGAGCATGATAAAATAGAAAGCAAAATATAATAATTCTGATAATCCATAAATTTACCAGGGCAAGATATCAAGTCAAACGAGCACTGGCTAGTGAACTATACATTCATCTAAGAATTACATAATCTATGATTTCTGTACTGATACTCCTGGGTGTCTTCTCACTGATTGCAGTCAGGCGAATCGGAAAATTCCGTTTTCAGATATGGCAAGTGATGCTGGGCGGGGCGGCAGCGGTTCTAGTCACACAACAAATATCCCTGTTTGACGCGTTGAAGGCGATCAACCTGGACGTTATGTTTTTTTTATTCGGGGTATTCATCATCGGCGAAGCCCTCGAAAAGAGCGGTTACCTTTCGCACATAGCATACCGGATATTCGGTCGTGTGCAAACCCTTGACGGCATGGTAATACTGGTCCTGCTTGGGGCGGGAATTTCATCGGCACTATTAATGAATGACACCATCGCGATCATCGGCACACCAGTGATGCTATTGATAGCGAAGAATAATAACGGGGCGGCGAAACCTAAACTTCTGTTGCTGGCGCTTGCTTTCGCAGTGACGATCGGCAGTGTAATGAGCCCGATCGGGAATCCGCAAAACCTGCTGATCGCCATCAACGGCGGCATCCAGAACCCTTTTGTCACCTTCCTGAAATACCTTTTCATCCCGACCGTAATCAACCTGTTTATAGCTTACCTGTTACTACGCCTATTTTTTTATAAGCAATTCAAACAGCAACCGGTTAATTTTCATAACGAACCGATAACTGATGAAAGACTGGCAAAGCTGACCATGATTTCGCTGGCGATCCTGATCGGGCTGGTGATGATCAAGATCGGGCTGGTATTCATCTCACCGGAAACCGAATTCCGGCTGACCTATATTGCGCTGGGGGCTGCAGCGCCGATCGTGTTTTTCAGCCCAAAGCGCTGCCAGGTAGTACGTAATATCGACTGGACAACGCTGGTTTTCTTTGCGGCGATGTTCATCCTTATGCAGAGTGTCTGGGATTCCGGTTTTTTCCAATCAATAATCAACCACTCCGGTCAGGATCTGACGACTAACGGGACTATCATCGGAGTGAGTGTCATACTGAGCCAGTTGATTTCAAATGTACCACTGGTAGCATTATACCTACCTATGTTGGTACACGCTGGAGCAACCACCGCCGGGATGATGGCACTGGCAGCCGGAAGCACAATAGCAGGAAACCTGACCATACTGGGAGCAGCGAGCAATGTAATTATCATTCAAAATGCTGAAAAGAAAGGTAACGAAACAATTACTTTCCGGGAATTTACCAGAATCGGGATCCCGCTAACAATACTCAATTGTGCGATTTACTGGCTGTATTTTTTAATTATTCACTAATTTATAATTTGAATAATGCCCAGTAAATCAAGCCCGCGGAGCATCATACTGACACCGATAGCCGCCAGCACCAGATTAAAGACTTTTGATACAGCTTTTAAACCACCTTCCCCCATGAAACGCAGGATACGAAAACCGCCCATGAAGATGAGCCAGGTCAGGCCTAAATTCAGGGCGAAGGAAAGCACCACCATATAAACAGGAAACTTTTCAACATCAGTCAAAAGCAGAAGTGTAGTAATAGTCGCCGGTCCGACAACAAGGGGAGTACCGATGGGAACGACGGCGATCATCTCTTCACGGGATGATTCGACCATATGCCCGGTCAACATGTAGCGGATCGAGAGTACGAGCAGAATCAGACCTCCAGCGATGGCAAACTCACCCACCTGGATACGCAACGCATTTAAAATGAGTTTACCGAAAAAGAGAAAGGCGAGTCCGACAATAGTGGCGGTGACAACGGCAATATTGATCATGCGCCGTTGTTCAACGCGGGAGAGATCCTGAGACAGCGAAGTAACAATAGGCAAATTACCGATAGAGTCCATGACTATAAAAAGGGGGATAAACGTCAAAAGGAAGGTTTCCCAAAGCGACATCTTTTCATCTCCTGAACGACGTGAAAATAGTAGGATGGAAGGCAGAGAATGTCAATATATTATACACATTAAGACTGACCGGAATTCATCAGGGTTGATATAATCCCTGTTATGGTCATCAGCTACGATACAACTGATTGCAGGAGGGTACCTTGAAATCAGGACTGGTAATCATCATGGCTGGCGGGGCTGGCGACCGATTACAACCGCTTACCAGGTACCGGGCCAAACCAGCGGTACCATTCGCCGGTAAATTCCGCATTATCGATTTCTCGCTGAGTAACTGCATCAATTCGGGACTGAGGCAAATATTCGTGCTGACCCAATACCGCTCGGACTCGCTGCACCAGCACATACAGGAAGGCTGGGGAATATCCAGTTCCGGACTGGGCGATTTTATTTATTGCGTACCACCACAGCAAAAAATGGGAGCCGAATGGTACGGAGGAACAGCCGATGCAGTACGACAGAACCTTAATCTGGTAAAAAACCGTAATATCGACTGGGTGTTGATACTATCCGGAGACCAGATATACAAGATGGATTACCAGCAAATATTGAGTTTTCACCAGCAACACAAAGCAAGCCTGACTATTTCCGCCATCCGGGTAAAGACAGGCGAAGCGGCGGGGCGGTTAGGGGTACTTGAAGCAAGCCACGAGTCACGGCTTGCCGGCTTTAGTGAGAAGCCGATGCAACCGGTTGAAATAGTAAACTCGCCAGGATATTGCCTGGCTTCAATGGGAATTTACCTTTTTAAAACCGAGACACTAATCCGTATGCTTGACGGTAAGGAGGGGGATTTCGGCAAAGAAATTATTCCGCACATGGTGGGGGAGTCAAACAACGTATTTGTTTATGATTACGAAAACGAAAACCGGATATCTGATTACATCGTCGACGTACAGGAAGGGAGGAGGCACCGCTTACTGGTGGAACGGACTCGGGACTCAGCATACTGGCGTGATGTAGGGACACTCGATGCTTATTATGAAACAAGCATGGAATTACTGTCAATAGACCCGGTTTTCAACATGTACGGGGAGAGGTGGCCATTGCGGACGTACCAGAAACTGCTTCCTTCAAGTAAATGTATCCTCGGTGGGCGAACGCCGGAATCGATCATCTCCGACGGTTGTATTGTCAGCGGTGGGATAGTATGGAATTCCATCCTATCGCCTAACGTGATCGTAGAAAAAGACGCCCTGGTGGAGGAATCGATTCTCTTCGATAATGTCGTAGTAGAACCGAACGCCCGGATCAGAAGAGCTATAATAGATAAAAACGTCCGTATCCAGTCTAGAGCAACGATCGGATTGGACCGGGACGCCGATCGAGCCCGGGGATGTTTAATTTCAGAGGGCGGTATTACCGTGGTACCCAAGGGTGCCGATATCGGACGGGTTGAACCGTCGCTGTTCTAAAACTCAGGAAGCTTTCACCCGAAACAGCACATACAATTGAACCGGGAAAAACCGATCCAGGTCTTCTTCTTCACAGTAAGTGAGTTGTCGAAGAAGAGAATTAACGAGTAGAATGACTGTTATTCAGTTTATTTTCATGTATTATCTTATGAAGGCAGACCTGGCCGCTTACGATTAGCAAACAGAATCACCCGGACAGGTCTAAAAAACAAGGGGAAACGATGGCATTAAGGTTATTCTCAGAACCGAAGATGAACAATCCGGTGATGTTTGCGAGCTGGCCAGGGATCGGCAACATCGGGCTGGTAGCGACAGATACATTAAGGGTGCAATTAGCTGCTGAACGAATCGGGGAAATTGAACCATGGGATTTTTTCTATCCGAAGAGAATCACAATCCGGAACAGCATACTAGAGTCCCTGGAATTCCCGGCAAGCACTTTTTATCACAAGAAATCAACAGGACAGGATATCATCACCTTCGTCGGGGAAGAACAACCGACGGACGGCAGCCGTCCATTTGCGGAAGGGCGAAAAGCGTACCGTATGGCGAACCTGGTCGTTGATATGGCTGAAAGATTCGGTTGCCGCCGGTTGTATGCAGCGGGGGCTGCCGTTTCCTTAAGCCACCACACCATCAAACCTCGCGTCTGGATAGCGACCAGCAGTGAGGTGCTTAATAAAGAAATGATTTCGTACAGCAACACTGTTTTGATGGGAAAATCTGAAGGTCGCGGCGAGGGCGGCACCATCACCGGACTTAACGGACTGATCCTTGGGGTAGCCAAACAAAGAGGTCTGGAAGCTATCTGCCTGATGGGAGAAATTCCGGATTATTTATCCACAGCCCCGTTACCCTACCCCAAGGCGTCGCGTTCGGTTGCAGAACTGATGAGTAAAATACTGGGAATCGAAATCGACCTCGGACCGCTCGACGAAATGGCGGCACATGTCGACGAGATCATCACCGGAATCTACGATCAATTACCCGTGGATATCAAAGAGCGGGTGGAACAGCGAAGGGCAGCCATGCAAAAAAAGGTGGAAGCCATCACGGAAGAAGAAGAAAGGTGGATGAAAGAACACATCGAAGACCTGTTTAAAAAAGGAGATAAAAATGAACGGGCCGGTTAAAGTACGACGCCAACCGGAGCTAAACCGCCCGATACTCATTGTGAGCTGGTTGATGGACGTGGTAGGCGTGGGAGAAAGAGTTACCGCGTATCTGAATCGTAAATTCAATAATGACGTGTTTGGCGAAATTGAACCGGACGATTATTTTCCCCTCGAAGGAGTCACCCTGGATAACGATGTCATCCAGTTCCCGGAGATCAAATTGTATAGCGGGTCGCGAGATGACCTGATAATACTGAGGGCAACATCGCCGCGGTTCGAGTGGTACCGGTTTTTCGAGACAGTGCTGATGGCTGCCGCAGACTACGGAGTACGAGAAATATATGCCATAGGCAGCATGATTTCAATCATCCCCCACACCGCGCCACGCGAGATGATGGCCAATTTCAATTCAGTGGAGTTGAAGGAAACAATCAACAGTTATAACATCGCGACATCCTGGAACTACGAAACACCCCCCGGCCAGCGTCCCACGTTGAACTCTTACCTGTTATGGGCGGCGGGCCGGAAAAAGATACCGACTGCGACTCTCTGGATACCAGTACCTTTTTATATCGCTACTTCGGGCGATCCGCGAGCTGAATTAAGGGTACTCGAGTTCTTTAACCGGAGACTGAACCTGCGTCTGGACCTGGAAGATATGGATCAAGAAGTATACCACCAGAACAAAGACCTGGAAGAGATACGGGCAGAATCGAATGAAATCGACAGTTATATCCGGAAAATCGAAACCGGTGAGGCTTTAGCCAGCGAGGAGAACCAGCAACTGGCAGGATACATCGAGAGAGCACTAGCGAAAAGAAGAGGACATTAAGAAACAAGAGATATGATTCAAGAAAAATGCTTGATGAATGATGATGTTCTCAGAGAATTTAGATTGAATTCGAAAAAGGCTCAGCCAGCCAATCGTCTGCATTAACAATAATCGAAGATTGCGCTTCCACAGAGTGAATGATTTCTCATTTATTATCTCCAGTTACTGACAATATATGATATTACCCGTTATACATGTCAGAGAATCGCAAATAGATGCCGCGGGTCTGCTATACTGGAGTGCAGAGTATCAAGAGGCTTTTACAAGATGAGCAACACCCGCGATAGAGAGCGAGACCAGCTCAGGTTGAAATACGAAACAGAGCTGGCCAATCTGTATGAGGAATACTACGACCGGATATCGAGGTATGCCTGCATACATATCGGGAACAAAAACGATGCCGAGGACATCGCGGGCGAAGTGTTTTTAAGAGCTCTGAAATCCCTCGATTCATATCAAGAGCGGGGGATTCCGATGCAGGCCTGGTTATATAAGATCGCCCATAATATGGTGGTCGACTACCTGAGGAAAAAGAGTAAATACAAACAGCAGGATATCGATATCAGGTTAATCCAGGAGGAAGAAAATCCGGTGGAAGTTGCCGAAACCAAGATGGAAATGGAAAAGGTAATCGTCGCAATGCAGAAACTGAGTTCCGATCAGCGGCAAGTTATCGCTCTGCGTTTCATGGGAGGCCTGCCTTCAAAAGAAGTGGCAGCGCTGATGAATAAGACTGATGGAGCAGTACGCGAGATGCAGCGTGCGGCAGTGGAAAAATTACGGTTTCTGTTGAACCAGGATGAGCCGACGCCGTCATAAGGATATATAATGGATACTTTCGACCGACTGTTGGATACCTGCCTCGACCGTTTGAGTAATGGCGAGGAGATTGAAAAAATACTATCAGATTATCCATCTGAAGCTGAGCGGTTACGACCGTTAATCCGAACAGTACAACAAGCAAAGCGGACTTACGGTTTTAACACGAACCTGGAGAACAAGAAGAAAGCCCGCATACAGTTCGAAAAAGCCCTTGGTTCTGAAAGAGAACGGTACCGAAAACAGTCTTGGTTCAGTCATCTGCTCCGCCCGGCAGTACTGGCCGGAGCAGCTACCGTGGTAGTAGGATTATTGATTGTCTTTGCCAGTGTAAGGACAGTCCTGTCACCAGGCGTGTCTTACCAGGTTTCTCCGGTGAAACCGATACCCAGCACTGAGGGCAATTTTATCTTCATGATCAGCGATGAAGTAAATGCCATTGCCGATTTCACAGAAGTGCTGGCAGATATCAGCAAAATAGGCCTGCAACAAGCCAACGACCAATGGGTCGAAATTGAAATCGACCCTGTTGTCACGGTAGACCTGAAACAATTACCCGGCGAAGCAGTACAGGAGATCTGGCGGGGAGATGTCCCGACGGGAGAATACCACCAGGTCTTTATCTACGTGGGTAATGTCAGCGGATCACTGATCAAGGAACCCAATAAGGCAGTGGTGATAAAACTCCCCAGCAATAAACTGCACCTGGCAATTCCGTTCACGATATCGGACAGCAACGTCACGAGCTTCATCTTCGATATGACGGTATTCGCAACAGGAAATAAACAAAACACAAGATACATCTTGAAACCCCAGATAAAAGAAAGCGGCGCAAGCCAAACTCCGAAAGGCAGTCCGAGAGAGCAAGAAAACGGGAATAGCAACATTCCCAGCCAACATCCGATGAACACACCAACCAGACCAACCAAAAGTCCTAAACAATAAGCCTGACAATTACAGCCGCTGCGACGTTATATTAATTAGTTTCCAAATCAAGCAATCAGATCAATACGTCGGGTAGACTATAAGGAGAAACAAGATGAAAAAGGTTTTATTCTCGTTGGCCGCAATGTTATTGCTAATATCACCGATCACCGGTTGCGCACTGGAAAGTACGCCACAAATATTTGCTAATGCTGATAACAACAGCAATGAGGCGACTACCGGAAAAGTAGAGATAAGAGTAACCGATGCGCCACGCAATGATAACGTTACAGCGATCTGGGTTAAAGTAGACGAAATCCAGATTCATAAAGCAGGAACCAAGAACGAGAACGCAGAAACAGACGGGGGATGGATTTCAGGAAACATTACCGGACTGAACCCTTTCGAACTTCTGGAACTCAAAAACGGCGGGATACAGTCGATCCTGGGCGATTTCGAATTAGCGACGGGTAACTATACTCAAATCAGATTAATGGTAGGCGAAGTAAAGGTAACGATCGGCAGCGAGAACCATACTGCCGTGGTCCCCAGCGGAAAGATCAAGTTCGTTCGTCCTTTTGAGGTAGCAGAGGGGAAGACTACGGTTCTACTTTTCGATTTTGATGCCGCAAAATCGGTAAACGTAACGCCGAAGAAGATAATCTTCAAACCGGTAATCAAACTCACTGCCGAGAAGCCGCGCAATGATGACAGCGCCGTTAAAACCGGGAAAATTCAAATCGACCCTGTAATCTTACCGAGCGGAGTAACAGGCACCGCTTACAGTGTTCTATTGTCGGCAAGCAACGGTACCGCCCCATACTCCTGGGCACTGCTTGGCGGATTACTCCCGGATGGGTTATCAGTCGATAATACCACCAGTTCGATCAAGGGAACCCCGACAACGACGGGTACTTTTAACTTTACTATAGGGGTAACGGATAACGGGACACCCCAGAAAAGCGGAACACGAAGCTATACTATCTCAATAGGGGCAGCGGATGCACCCAATATAATTACGACAAGTATGCCGGACGGCAAAGTCGGTACAACTTATACTCTGACCCTCGCAGTTGCCGGCGGGGTTCCTGACTATACATGGGGATTGTACTCCGGAATCATTCCCCCAGGTTTGACATTTACCAACGCTACCGGCAACTTCGCAGGCACGCCGACGCAAGCCGGGAATTACAGATTCACGATTAGAGTAACCGATGCTTCAACTCCACCAAAGACAGATATACAGGAATATACGATTAAAATAAAAAGCTAATATTAAATTATGGTACCAAGCAGACAATTACCGGAGATCGAGCGAAGCTAATTCTTGATTAATCTGTTCATGCCGCGCAACGATGGTTTCCCATTCACCAGTCAACGTCTGGATTTCTTCACGTAGAGCCTGATGGCGACGGACGGTAACGGCAACTTCGGTGCCCTGGCGATAATGATCAGGACTAGCGAACAGAGCTTCGCAGGCGGCGACCTCAGCTTCAAGATGGGTCAGCTTATTCTCAATCTCCTGAATCCTTTGTAAACAGGACTGGTTTTCTTTGTCAAGCATCTTCCGCCGCCGCGCCGGAGTAATGACCGGCGGGGTGGCGACACCAGCCACAGCCTTGTCTTTTAAGGTCCGGACAGCTCTACTACCGGACTTAGCAATCGCAAGCAACGTCGCCTGCCTTTCCGCAGATTCTTTTAGTGCCAGATATTCGTCATAATCAGCGGGGAAAACGACGGGACGTCCGTCACGGATTTCCACGATCTTGTTAGCCACCTCGCGGATCAGGGTACGATCATGGGTAATCAGACAGATAGTCCCCCGATAATCGTTCAGTGCATCAGCCAGAATTTCCCGCGAGGCGATATCCAGATGGTTAGTCGGTTCGTCCATCAAAAGCAAATTACCGGGTTGGAGCAATATTTTCGCCAAGGCAACCCGGGCTTTTTCACCACCAGAGAGAACCGCAATCAACTTGTTGACATCGTCGCCACTGAAAAGAAAACCGCCCAGGATACGCCGCAAGTGCTGTTCCGACTGGGTTGGAGCAGCCTGTTGGATTTCCTCCATGATAGTATGGGACGAATCCAATAGTTCCAAAACATACTGGGCATAATAAGCCGAGATGACATTATACCCGAGTTTCCGCTCTCCTTCTTCAAAAGGCAAAACGCCGGCAAGTATTTTGAGGAGGGTGGTCTTACCGGTACCATTGGGACCGACCAGCGCCACGCGGTCGCCGGAAAAAAGAGAAAAATCAAGATCACGAAAGACGATATTATCCTCGTAAGCCTTACGAACCTTAGAGAGAGAAATGACTGTTTTGCCACTGCGGGGAGAGGCGGGGAAGTTAAAATGGATACTTTTGGTGGTACGCGGGACGACGATCCGCTCTATTTTATCAAGGCGCTTCAGGCGGCTTTGCGCTTGGCGAGCCTTTGTAGCTTTATAGCGGAACCGCTCGACAAAACGCATTTCACGTTCGATCTCACGCTGTTGTCGTGCCGCGGCTGCCTGCCGGAACTCCATCTCCTGCTGACGGCTGAGAACATAGTCATCATAGGTACCGGAGTGCTGTACAACCTCGCCGTTGGCTTCGATAGCGATGACACGACCGGTTACCCGGTTTAAAAAAGCACGATCGTGAGAAGTCACTATAACGGCACCGTGATAACCAGCCAGATATTTTTCAAACCAGATACATGCTTCAAGATCGAGGTGATTGGTTGGTTCATCTAATAACAGCAAGTCCGGTTTCACCAGTAATAGCCGGGCTAAAGCGGCACGCATTAACCAACCACCGCTGAAATGATCCATAGGCAAGGCGAACTCCGCCGATTTGAAGCCAAGGCCGGACAAGATGATCCGAGCTTGATACTCAAGGTCATACCCGCCAGCAGCTTCATAGGTTGATTGGGCTTCACCTAAATGCCGGAGTAAAGAATCATGAGGCTCCGGTTCCAGTACCAATCTTTCCTGTATTGAATTGATACGAGAAAGCAAATCGTTTAACCCGGTATGGGCACCAAGAATGTCATCGAGAAGCGTTCTATCCGAGACCGGATTGATCTCCTGCGCAAGATAGCCGATCGTCAAATCTTTCTGCCTGAGAATCTCGCCGGTATCCGGCAAGGTTTTCCCGGAGAGAATATCAAGGAGAGTCGTTTTACCAGAACCATTGGGACCCAGCAGAGCAATGCGGTCACGTTCGTTAACACTAAAATTCAGATCGCGGAACAGCACCTGCTGACCGTGTGATTTGGAGAGACTAACCGCGCGCAACATTTTTTAATACTAACCGGAAAGATCGGTAACCTGTTTTTTATTACTTGCCAATTTAATATAAGCAGCTACTGCAACTGCGGCGGTAGCCACACGTAAAACACGAGGACCCAGAGAAACGGGAAGGAAACCCGCTGCCAACGCCAGATTCACTTCCGCGGGTGTGAAATCACCTTCAGGTCCGATAAGAACAAGGACATTTTTACCCGTAGTATGTTCCATCACCTCAGAAATTGTCCGGCGTTCACCGGAAAGGCAGGGAATCAGTTTTAAATCAAAAGACCAGGAACCGGCGACAACTGACTCAAACACAGTGACAGGTGCGATATCCGGCAAGGTATTACGCTGGCTTTGCTCGGCAGCCGATTGAGCTAGCCGCTGCCAACGGGCAAGTCTCATCCGGGCACGATTATCTTCGAAACGGACGACTACACGCGAGGTTTGCATGGGAATAATGGTATCAACGCCGAGTTGAGTTAGTTTATCCACAATCTCATCCATTCCTTTTTGGGATAAGGCACAGGCAATAGTCAATCTGGTCTCAACGGAGGTAACTAACCTCCTCTCGGTCACTATCAAAGTAACCGCTCGATCCTGGTAACTGCCGATAGTACAAACGCATTCCTGGCGAAAGTCATCAAAAAGAATAATTTTCTCGCCCGTACCCAGGCGGAGGACATTTTTTAAATGGTGAACCTGTCCGCCGTCTTCAAGACTGATAGTACGGCCCGTTGGTATTCTATCAATATGGAAACGATGCATAACGTAGCCCTGTTGTAAACTGAAAATCATTATATCACTGAGCCTGTTTTTAAACGACCTACCGGCAGGAATAGATAATGCATTGACAAAAATATTGCAGGTTGTTATATTCAGTGGTAATCGATAGTTATTTTCTTTTACATTCGTATATGAGATTGACTGCTAATAAAATAGCCGGGATTTTACGCGACGAGGGATATAAACTGACACCACAACGTCATGCTATTCTCAAGACCATTGCGGCCAGTCCCGGTTTTCTGACGCCGGAGTCGATATATGAAAAAACCTATTTCGATCACCCGAAAATCGGACTGGTAACCGTCTACCGTACGCTGGAAATACTCAGTAAACTGAACCTGATATGCCAGGTACATACCCCGGACGGCGGACATGGATACATGATGCGACGACCGACCGAACACCACCACCACATAGTGTGTTCAAGCTGCAATCGAACGATTGACTTTACCGGTTGTTTGACAGCCGACATAGAAACAAGGCTGAAGGATGAAACCGGTTTCCGCATCAAGGGACATCTGTTGGAATTTTACGGTGTTTGTCCAGGATGCCAGTCGCTGACAGATGGTAAATAAAAAAATTTAATGTGTAATTGATAATATTTTTCATTTGCATGTGACAATATAATAATCCGACGACTTCTGAAGATATTAGAGTTCAAGGCTGGAATAGCCAAAAATATATGGAGTTGAACAGGAATGCACAGTATAAGAGCTATTTATCTTCTAGCAGTCGTTCTCTTGAGCCTGATGTTGCCAGGAACAATAACAGCCTGCAAAGCAGACAGAAACAACGGTGGCAAACTGCTAGCAGCGGTGAGTATTTTACCGCAAGCAAGCCTGATAAAAGCGGTGGGGGGCGACCGGGTGGAAGTGGTGGTGATGGTGCCTCCCGGGGCATCACCACATACTTACGAAGTAACACCGACACAGATGTCCCGACTTGCGAAAGCACGGTTATATGCCAAAGTGGGCGCACCGGTGGAGTTCGAACTGGTATGGATGGATAAACTACTCGCGGTAAACAAGAAAATGCAGGTGATCGATTGCGCCCAAGGCATCGAGCTGATGGCGATGACAGAAGAAGATCACCATGAGAACGAAACGGAAACCGAGAGCGAGCATGAACACCACGGCCTCGACCCGCATATCTGGTTGTCATTAAGAAACGTTAAAATAATGACGCAGAATATATGTGACGGGTTGATACAAACAGACCCGGACAATAAAATATATTACGAAAATAACCGTGATAGTTACCTGGCAGAACTGGACAAACTGGATAAAGACCTCAAGGCAGATCTGGCAAATATAACCAACCGCAATTTTATTGTCGTACATCCTTCTTTCGGATACTTCGCCCGTGATTACAACCTGACGCAAATAGCACTCGAGCAAGGGGGGAAGGAACCAGAAGCTGACTACATGGTACGTTTAATAAAAAAGGCTAAAGAACTAGCGATCAAGGTCATATTTGTTTCCCCGCAGTACAGTACCCGAAGTGCTGAAATACTGGCAAAAGAAATCGGAGGTGAGGTAGTACAAATCGATCCGCTGGCAGAAGACCTGGTAAATAACATAAAATCCATTGGGGCAGCACTAAAACAGGCGATGCGGTGAAATGACGGATGAGAATGAGATAGTCAGTTTTCACAATATCCAGGTGAAATACGGGGAAACTGCGGTGCTTGAAGATATTTCTCTTTCGATAGCAAAGCATGATTTCCTGGGCATCATCGGTCCTAACGGCGGAGGAAAAAGCACACTGTTAAAAGTCATCCTGGGCTTTATCAAACCGGTTCGAGGAGAAGTCTCGGTATTCGGGGAACCACCGGAAAAAGCCAGAAACAGAATCGGCTATGTCTCCCAGCGCCCGATGTTTGATCTCAATTTCCCGGCCAGTGTAAAAGAAGTGGTGATGATGGGGTGTTACAACAGAACCGGCTTATTCCGCCATTATACCCAGGAAACAAGAGAAGCAGTGCAAAAGGCACTGGCCAGTGTAGGTATGGTTGATACGGGGAATCAACAAATAGGCAAACTATCCGGTGGACAACAGCAAAGGGTATTCCTGGCACGGGCCCTGGTAGCGAAACCGGACCTGCTGCTACTTGATGAACCAACTTCGAGCATCGACCCCGGCACACAGACCGAGTTCTACGAATTAATCAAAGAATTAAAAAAAACATTGACCATCGTAATGGTTTCACACGACATCGGTGCTGTTTCGATATATGTCGATAAAATTGCCTGCCTGAACCGACAGCTTTATTACCACGGGACAAAAGAATTGACGACTGATATCCTCGAAGCGACTTATAAATGCCCGGTACAACTCATAGCCCACGGAACGATCCCGCACCGGGTGCTAAAGGAACATTAGATGCTGGAAGCACTGCAATTCGAATTTATGCGTAATGCCTTGATAGCCGGGTTGCTTGCTGCCGTTGCTTGCGGGATAATTGGCGTCTATGTCGTAGTTAGAAAGATCGTATTCATCAGCGGGGGAATCGCTCATGCTTCGTTCGGCGGCATTGGTCTAGGCTATCTTTTAGGGATCAACCCGATTATCGGAGCACTAGGTTTTTCACTGGCTGGCAGCGCAGTAATCTGGGGATTCACCCGAAAAAGCCGTCTCCCGGCAGATACGGCTATCGGCATCATCTGGGCAGTGGGCATGGCTGCCGGAGTAATTTTCATTAGTCTGGCACCGGGCTATGCCCCCGACCTGATGAGTTATTTATTCGGTAACATACTCACCGTACCATCAAGCGACATCCTGTTGATGCTGATAATGGATATTGTAATCATCGGGGTAGTGACGGCACTTTTTAAAGAGTACCTGATCATGTCTTTCGACGAGGAATTCGCTACCGCAACCGGTATACCAGTAGACGTCCTTCACCTGATACTGCTAGCCATGATAGCTTTGACCGTTGTGGTACTGATCAGAGTAGTCGGTATGATACTGGTCATTGCGTTATTGACCTTTCCAGCCGCCATGGCGCAACTCTTCACTTACAACTTGAGAAAGATGATGCTGCTGGCAATAGCCTTCGGGTTCGTCTTTACACTAGCCGGGTTATGGCTTTCCTATGAAATAGGACTGCCGTCCGGGGCGACGATAATCCTGTTCAGCGGCGTAACCCTGGTGATCGCATACGGAGTATCCAGGCTGCAACTCAGAAGAGCCCGACGATCCAGCACCTAAGTCAAAGGGGCAAGCTTGCATTCGTCTTCCGCCACCCAGGCAAATTCCCCACCATCATCGCCAACCAAAAAGAACGCCATAGTCTCGGATTGCACACCAGACATCTCACCATCGTCGGCATTTTCTTCCGGGAGAAAGCGGTCGACGTCGATAGCTAAAACCGGGTAACTTTTCTCAGAATCGAAGCCTTCCAGGTCAACACCGGTGATACTAAAAGGCCTTACAGGGTAGATCATACTCATCTCCTTCTTGATACCTTCTTCAATACTATAGCGAATGGTTCGTTGATGCCTTCCGATATTCGAATACGCTGTTAATCCAGGACGAAAAAGGCTGGTATTACGGCAGGCAACCCAGATAAAATTACCATCCCGGTCAGCAGTCAGAAAATACATACACTTGGAATACATTTGTTTGCGCTCGAAATATGTTGAACCGAAGACCGAAGGACTGAAATCGGTTCGCTTTTGCAGTGGTTTAGAATAGATTATACGCATGGCAAGGAGAGGATAACCCACTTCCGCATCCGGGGAATGCAGATCAAAATTGGTTAGCCAGGGAAATGAATTCGTCATATTACTCAGCATTCCGATTTATGATGATGGTGGGGAAGGGGGGATTTGAACCCCCACGCCTTGCGGCACTGGATTCTAAGTCCAGGCTGTCTGCCAATTCCAGCACTTCCCCTCAGTGTGCCATCTTAGCAAAAAAGAATAAACGGGGCAAGGCAAATAGCTTTGGGGTTAATGACGATTGACCACGGTGAAACAGATATGATAACGTACCGGAATTATGGACCAGGTCAAAACGATCCCGACTTTCTGTTCGATGTGTGGGCCGACGATGGGCTGCGGGGTGTGGTGCCAGGTCAAAGACGGGAAAATGGTTGGGATCGAAGGGATGAAGGAGTCGCCGCGCAACCTGGGAAAGCTTTGCCCGAGGGCATTCGCCTCGATGCAATGGGTCTATTCACCACAACGTCTGAAATATCCTTTAAGACGTTCCGGGAAAAAGGGTGAGGGACGGTTCGAGAAAATAACCTGGGATGAAGCAATTAATATAATCGCCGAAAAACTCCAGGAACAGAAAGCGAAATACGGACCGGAATCGTTAGCCATCCTCTCACCCGCCCGGCGCAGTTACAGCGATTACCTGTACCGCTTCCTCATCGTTCACGGAAGTCCGAACTACGGGCACAGCGGAATCTGCGCCGTGCAACGTGCCTTCGGCCTGGCTTATACCCTGGGCACAACCAGGACAGTACCCGATTACAACCGGGCTGATCTGATCATAATCTGGGGTGCAAACCCGGTCTACTCCGGTACGCCACAGGGTCCATTACGCCAGATCCTGAATGCGCGGGAACGCGGGGCTAAACTGATAGTCATCAAGCCAGAGATGCAACCGGATGCAGCTTTAGCCGACCGATGGATACCGATCCGGCCGGGAACCGACGGAGCGTTAGCCCTGGCTATGCTACACGTTATCATCAATGAGACATTATTTGACAGCACTTTTACCGAAAAATGGTGTTACGGATTCGATCGCCTGGTACCGCATATTCAGCAATATTCACCACAGTGGGCAGCGGCGATCACCGGATTACCGGCAGATGAAATAGTGGATCTCGCCCGAAGTTATGCCACGACGAAGGCAGCCTGCATCAATATTGGTAATGCTTTCGACCAAATCGTCGATTCCAGCAACGCAGTGCGAACAGTGGCGATATTAATGGCCATCACCGGTCACCTGGACGTTCGCGGCGGAAATCTGATTACGCCGATACCCAGTACCATGCCCCGACTGAAAACAGTACATCTCCGCGAGAGATATACGCAAGAAATGGTAAACAAACTGGTGGGGCCGGAGATTCCCCTCCCATTCCAGCCTTTCATGGAAGGAACAGCTTCAGCATATTACAGTTGCCTGAATAGTATACTTACGGAGAAGCCATACCCAATCAGATCGATTATCGCACCGGGCACACAGCCAAGCGTAATTACACGAGGACCGAAGAACGTCCAGGCAGCTTTGGAAAAGCTGGAGTTTTTCGTAGTTTTAGATGTCATGGAAAATGCGGCGATGCCCTGGGCCGATATTGTTATTCCTGTTGCCTCAATGTATGAAAGCGATCATCCTTTTGAAGCCAGTATGGCAAACTGGTTGATGGCGCGGAACCAGGTGATCGACAGATTGGGAGATTACAAATCCGACTACGAATTCTGGTTAGACCTGGCGGTAGCGATGGGATACGGTAAAGACTTCTGGGACGGCAACATTGAAAAATGCATGGATTATCAACTCGAAAATTTCAAGCTGACGATGAAAGACCTGCGCCAGTATCCTACCGGCATCGTATATGAAAACGGACCATATAAATCAGGCGAGTTTGAAAAGTTGTTTACCGCACGGAGTCCGCTACTCTCGGGAGCACCATATTTACCACAGGGTAAAATCGCGATCTATAATGATTATTTTGATCAAAACGGATTCAAGCCATTACCGGAGTGGACCGCACCGCCGGAAAGCCCGGCAGCCACACCGGAATTATTGTCCCGTTATCCCCTGACTTTCACCGACCATCATACCTCAGACGTGTATAATGCGGGCTGGTTACGTAACATTCCATATCTGCGCGAAATACATCCTGACCCCTGGCTGCACATCCACCCGGAGACAGCCAAGGTACGCGGTATCAAGGACGGTGACCGGGTTATCGTGGAATCAGCACACGGGTCAATTAAGCTAAGAGCGGTCTACTTTCCAGGAATCCGGCCAGACACGGTAACCGGTTTACAGGGCTGGTGGCAGGAATGCCGGGAATTGGGACTGCCGGGGTTTCCGCTAATGGAAAACGGGGCAAACACGAATTTGCTTTACTCGACCGATCCGGAAAAAGCATTCGATCCACTGGTGACAGCAATGCCCAAGCAAACGCTGGTCGAGGTACGGAAAGCATGAAAAGCAAGCAGTACGGATTTTGTGTCGATGCGGACCGTTGCGTGATATGCCACGCATGCGAAGCCGCCTGTAAAGGTACGAGAGGAGTGGAGTTAGGCGTGAGCTGGCGTAAAGTAATCGAATTCTGGCAAGGCGAATTCCCGTTAAATACGCGAAGAGCATTTTCTCTTTCATGCCTCCATTGTGCCCGGCCACCCTGTCTGGCAGTATGCCCGACCGGTGCTATTGCGAAAAGGGATAAGGACGGCATTGTCACAGTAAATCGTGGCCAGTGCATCGGCTGCCAGGAATGTTTATCCGCCTGCCCTTACCATGTTCCGCAGTTCGGCCAAGACAAAATCATGCAAAAATGCGATTTCTGTTGGGAACGCGGTCCCAGACCAGCCTGCAGCGAAGCATGTCCCACGGATGCCCTGATATTCGGCGAGATGACTGAATTGAAAAAACTAACGAGAGGAAAAGGAGGCAAGAAACTTCAAGGGACAAATGAACCTTCATGCATTCTTGTCACACGCCGCCATCCACACTTTTTGACTAACCAACCAAACATGGATCAGAAGGAAACATAGCATTAAGCAAGTCACTCAAGATCGTTGTCCTTCAAGAACAACGATTGTATTATCATACCCACAACACCTATGCGAAAAACTATTACACACGAACTAATTTCTGTCATAGCGATCGTCGGGATGGCCATCATGGCCATGTCGCTGCTCCAACCGGTACTCCCTCTTTACCTGAAATCGTTAGGATTCGACGCCAAAGCCATTGGCCTGATGTTCTCAGCCGGCATGGCCGGAATGGTCATCGGAGAGAGTTCAGGAGGCTGGTTGGCCGACCGTATCGGCATAAAAGCGCCGTTCCTTATCAGTACTATTGTCTGTGCTCCGCTGGTGTTATCCTTCGCCTTCACCACCAACCCGGGTATTATTTTCGCTATCTTTTTCATCTGGGGAATCGCCCGGGCGGCGATATTCGGTCCGGGGCGAGGCTACATTGCCACAAAAGTCCCGATCACCTATAGAGCAACCTTCATGGCTTTATACGCCACATCAATGGCAGTTGCTCGGGGCATAGGCAGTTTTACCGGAGGTCTGGTATCCGACTCTGAAGGATTCAAGTGGGTCTTCTTCATCGGCGCGGCAATCGGCATCAGCGGCGGTTTAATAACCATCTTCAGCTTAAAAAATCGTTCACAAACCCGTCCGGCAACAACGACAACCGAAATTCACGTTGATCAAGTGGCAAGGAGCATTCCGCTTTACCGACACAAACCTTTTATTTTTCAGTCAATTATCGCGGCAACACAATTTGCGGCAATCGGGATCTCACCATTTCTAGCGCTACTTGGGACCGAGGTGGTGCACCTTGATGCTACCCGCGTAGGTCTTCTTTTCACAATCGGGGCAATAGTGAACGCGGTGTTGCTGGTACCGTTAGGCCGACTGGCCGACCGCTACAGCAAACGTAATCTAATGGCGATCGGACTACTAATCACTGCATCCGGACAAGCCACCATCGGTCTTTCCGAAAGTTTTTTTCAGATTGCCTGCGGGGTGATTATCCAGAGTAGCGGTGGGGCAATGTTCAGTCCGGCAGCGGTCGCCCTACTGTCAGAAAACGTACCGCCGCAACGGCAAAATACGGCAATGGGGATTTACGGAGCGTTTGAAAACGCCGGCATGATTATCGGGTCAGCCCTCGGCGGATTAGTATGGTCCAGTCTCGGACCAAGCCCAACTTTCCTGATCTTAGGAACCGGATCGGCTACAATCGGGGCGATACTGTCGCTAATCCTCCTGAAGACTACACAACCCGCTGTAAAAAGAAGATAGATAGGAGTGCTTCATTTCAAGGACTAACGACACAAACCTAACGGCGAGACAGCAGATAGAAAAAATAAAACATACCAGCTAGATTTTTTTTAGTTTCCACCGCCCCATACGGAAGTAAATTGTATAAGCAATCGATCCGATAACGGTGGAAATCACCACCGCCCAACGCACGCCATAAACACCGAGATCGCCCATCCCAGGCATGAAATAAGCCAGGGGTAATTGGATCAACCACCCCAGGACCAGACTGAATATCATGGGTAATAAAGTATCCCCGGCACTGGTGATACACTGCTGAAAAACAGCCGCCATTCCCATAATAATGTAACCTGCCACTGCAATGCGGATGAACGTAGCACTGAGTGTAATCAAGGCGGGATCGGAAGTAAAAACTCGCACGCTAACCTCAGCCCACAACATAAGGGCAATACAAGCCACAAAAATAAAGGCTTCGATGATCCCGGCTGCCAGCCAGCCGCTCTTTTCTGCCCGGTCGGGACGGTTTGCTCCCAAATTCTGACCGGTCAATACACCTGCAGCCATTCCAATGCCAAAGGCGGGCATAAAAAGGATCATTTCAATCCGGCCAATCAAACTATGAGCGGCTACAGCTAATGTACCAAAAGGGGCCATGAACCTGATAAAAATAAAACCGCGCAGGTTTTGTTCCATACCCATTATGGAAGCCGGGATACCAATGCGAACGATACGCCAGATCGCAGGCAGGTCGAGATGAAAGCCTGTCAGGGTAAGCTTGAGCCGGGAACGCCCGTTCATCAGGAACCAAAACGCCAAAATCGTACCCAGACTCTGGGAAATAACGTTTGTCACCGCTGCCCCATCTACTCCCATTCGAGGGAAGATCCACAATCCGAAGATAAGAACCGGCGCTAAAACGACATGGACAATACGGAAGACTACCGCGATCTTCATCGGGGTGGCTGCGTCTCCCGAAGCTTGCATAACCCCTTCTGCCATACTACGGAAGGCCATCGCGGTCATACCCACGAACTGGATACGCATATAATTAGCACCTTCTTGAATGACATCCTGTTGTACGCCGACCAGTACCAAAATCTGCTTGGAGAAGAAGATGCCGATTACTGCCAGGATGATTGAGGAGACTGCGCCAACAACGATTGCCTGCTGGGCAATATGAATAGCTTGCTTTTCATCACCGGCACCGATAAAGCGAGCAACCAAAGCCCGCATACCGGTAAAAAGCCCCATCAAGCCGGATTGGGCCAGCATTACAGCAGTACCGGTAACCCCCACAGCGGCGATGGCGGCGGAACCAAGCCGACCTACCCAGATCATGTCTACCGTAGGCCCAATCATGTTAACCACGTTACCGATTATCATCGGCCAGGATAAAAACATAAGATTGCGGAGGATACCTCCGCTGACCAGATCCCAGCCCGCTGGCATCCCCTGCCGCATTGTATTACCGCTTCTCAATATGTCCGAGTCCTGCTTTCAACCCTTAGCCATCGATTGTACACACACCATCACCGGAATAGAAAGAGTCCGGTTTCTGCATTATACCCCGGATTCCAGCAATATTTCCACTTATATGATATACCTACTAATGAAGTCAAAAAATCAGAACCGATATTGCACAAAAAGGTACAGATTATGGTAAAATCCAGCATTCTTTCCGGGGGAAAAACATGCAAAAGATCGGCGTCGATATCATTGAGATCGAGAGAATCGACCAGGCATTAAAGCGTTTTGGGACACGTTTTCTACAACGGATATATACCCAGTCGGAGATTAATCTATGTCGGGAAAGACCACACGTCCTGGCAGTACGTTTCGCTGGGAAAGAAGCAGTCATGAAAGCACTGGGCACGGGCATCAAAGGAGTGGGTTGGCGGGAAATTGAAATACTAGCAAGGGCTACCGGTGAGCCTTTTGTAAAATTATCCGGGAAAGCGAATATCAGGGCGGGCATTCTCGGTCTGAACGAGTTTGCGATCAGCTTGTCTCATTCCAGGGAATATGCAGTAGCCACAGTGATCGCCAGCTAACTATTTCCAGCAATTGCGCAAGAAACGGCCGTCTATTTCCGTAACCCGATCCGCTACATCACGCAAAGCTTTAGATGTCCGTTCTTTGCCGAAGAGGGCAACTTCTACATTTTTCCCGTTATCCTTGACTGCCTGTAGCGCACCAACGTAATCGTTGTCACCAGCAACCAGAATCGCCACATCGAAGTTGTTCTTGTAACTATGGGTCAACAGATCAGTGGCCAACTGGATATCAACTCCTTTCTCATACGGTGGGGAGTGGGGCCAGTTTTGATATATCAGACGGCCCAGACGCAACTCGAAATAAGGGGTAGAAGTGACACTATTAAAGAACGACTGCTGGCGGACATACCGCTCCGGTTCTTCCTTACGACCGACGCGCGCGTTGTAGTAGTAAACCCGTATCAGGCGGCGTTTTTCTAGTAGTTTTTCGGCTAGTTTGCCCATTTCGATGTCAGTACGCTGAAAATCATCCTTCAGCGAATGGTACAGATTACTACCGTCGATAAAGACCATAACCCGATCATTCCGATCAGTCACAGTCCGACTCCTGCTGAAAGGACTTCTTGTCAGCATTTCGTGTACCCGCAGTTTGGACAAATGAAACACCCTTCCTGGTACCGCAAGAGACCGCCGCAATCGGGACATTGCCCGGCGATATTCCTGACCGACCCGGAATCTTCCGACATCTCTTTCTTTTCACTATGCCCATTATTTTCATCTGATCCGTCAACATGGTGAATCGCGGTTGCGCCTTTCAGATAGTTTTCAAGAACAGTAGCGATAGCATCAGCACAAGAAAGTACCGACTTACCATCCTCCCAAGCAATTGACGGGCAGCGGATACCGCGCAGCATCCGGACGACTTCATAGGGATCGACACCCGACCGCAACGCCAGTGAAATCAAGCGGCAGGTCGCTTCCAACTGGGCCGAGGCACATCCACCGGCTTTCCCCAAAGTAGAAAACACTTCGCATAATCCTTTATCGTCGGAAGCTACCGTGATATACATACTACCGCAACCGGTAGTAATCTTTTCGACAAAAGCCGTAGTTCTCTTAGGTCGTTTACGCGGACTTAAGCGGGCAGAACCAGTGGGTTCGGTTTTCTTCTCATCTTTTTTACTGGTAGCCATAGGCTGGAAATCACGGCTACCGTCACGGTAAATCGTGATTCCTTTCAAGCCGAGTTCAAAAGCTAAGCTATAAACTCTAGCCACATCATTTTCGGTCGCTTCCTGCGGAAAGTTAACTGTTTTGGAAACAGCATTATCCGTATATTTCTGGAAAGCGGCCTGCATCCGCACATGCCATTCCGGGCTGATATCATGAGCGGTGACGAAGATATTCTTGATATTTGCCGGGATACCGGCAACTTCATGCAGCCGGGTACCTGAAGCCAGTTGCTGCATCAGTTCCACGGAATAACAACCTCCAGAACGGGCAGCTTCCTCAAAATACTGGTTTACTTCGATTAAATTAGCGCCGTCCAGGATATTACGGGTATAACTGAGGGCAAACAACGGCTCAATACCACTCGAACAACCGGCGATAATACTAAGAGTACCTGTCGGGGCAATGGTCGTCCGGGACGCATTCCTTATCTTTGGACCACCAGGAAAATCATAAACACTACCGTTAAACGCCGGGAAAGGACCCCGTTCTTCTGCCAGCTTAACCGAAGCTTCAAAGGCTTTTTCACTGATGAAACGCATTACATTTCCAGCTATCTCTACCGCAGCTTCCGAGTTGTAGGGTATACCAAGCCGGAGCAGCATATCAGCAAAACCCATTACACCAAGCCCGATTTTTCGGGTACTGCGGGTCATTTTCTCAATTTCCTGGAGAGGAAAATGATTGACGTCAATCACGTTATCGAGAAACCGTACTGCCGATTTTATGACCCGGCTCAGCATGGCATAATCAATTTCATATCCGGCTTTCTTTTTCACCAGCATGCGGCTAAGATTAATCGATCCCAGGTTGCAGGACTCGTACGGGAGCAAAGGCTGTTCGCCGCAAGGATTAGTGCTTTCGATACGGCCGAGATGAGGAGTGGGGTTTTTCTCATTGATACGGTCAATGAAAACTATTCCCGGGTCGCCGGTTTTCCAGGCAGAAGCAACGATTTTATTGAAAACCTCCCGAGCATTCAATTTACCGGTAACTTCATTATTATGCGGATTGACCAGATCATAATCCGAACCACTATTGACCGCTTCCATAAATTTGACGGTTACAGCGACCGATAAATTAAAGTTGGTTAAAACATTTGGATCATTTTTCTTAGCATCGATAAATTTCAGAATATCGGGATGGTCGACTGACAGAATCGCCATGTTGGCTCCTCGCCGCATCCCCCCCTGCTTGATAACATCAGTAGCAGTATCAAAGGCACGCATAAAAGATACCGGGCCGCTGGCGACGCCTCCGGTTGAACCAACCCGATCTTTTTCCGGGCGTAGCCGGGAAAAAGAAAAACCCGTACCGCCGCCGCTTTTGTGTATCAAAGCGGTGTGCTTTACAGCATCGAAAATCGACTCCATGGAATCCTCGACCGGTAGAACAAAACACGCTGATAGCTGACCCAGTTCCCGTCCAGCATTCATCAGTGTCGGAGAGTTGGGTAAAAATTCCAAGTTCGTCATCAGGTAGTAGAATTCATCCTCACGCACTTTGATATCAGCTTTCGGATCGTAGCTGGCATCCGCTGCAGCAACAGTACGTGCGACGCGCCGGAACATATCTTCGGGAGTCTCGATAATCTTCCCTAGCTTATCTTTTTTCAGGTACCTTTTCTCCAGTACCTGACGGGCATTCTCGGTCAATGCTATCTCTCTTATGTCAACCTTTGGCCCGGTTTGTATAACGGAATCAGCCATCGGTGTATCCTCCTTGATTTCAGGTCCGGTTTTCAAAACTAGCGACCGGTCTTCTGCCATTATCTGCTCGACCATAGCATGGATTTCAGCACCGCTCGGCTGGCGAGACTTGTTTTTCTTTCTCTTGATCACCAGGTCTTCCATACCAGGCAGGATATTCTGACCTTCCAATCTCTCAATGATCCAGGCAGTCAATGCTTCAACTTTATCGCGATCACGCAGTCCCATGGACTCGGCATCGGCAACGACAATCCTCAGTATTTCATTCCGATCGATATCAGAGAACAGATTTATTTCACCGGATTCGTGTGCACTCATCTTCGGTTTCTCCGTCGCCTACCGCCTGTGACAAGATCTCCCGCCAGAATCAGAGGCAACTGGCTGGTTGTATCAACCGGCTTTTCCTGTCCATCGACCAGACTGTCGATTTCCTGTTTTAAGGCAGTAATATCGGTAAATTGCCGATAAACACTGGCAAACCGAATATAAGCGATATAGTCCAATTTTTTCAACCGCTTCATTACCATGTCGCCGATAACCGCACTGGCGACTTCCGATTTTCCCAAACTGTATAATTCAGCCTCGATATCCTGAACGACACGGTCGATGGTCCCTGTCGGCAAAGGACGTTTTTCGCAGGCTTTATGAATTCCACCCAGTAGTTTGTCACGATTGAACTCCTCACGGCGCTGGTCTTTTTTAATTACGAAAAGTCCCACTGTTTGAACCCTTTCGTAAGTGGTATAACGGGATCCGCAAGCCAAGCATTCCCGACGCCGACGGATTCCATCACTCACATCGCGTGAATCGACAACTTTAGAATCATGATAGTTACAATAAGGACAATTCACGTTGAAAACACGTCCCATTGTAGAATGAGGCTAGAATACCACAACCAGTAGTATGAGTCAATATGTAATTTAACAATAACCAAGGATTTTTCAGGGTCCAAACAGAGGTTTAAACAGAACGCTGCGCACAACCGATAACGGCGCATTGGCGGCAGGTATTATCACAAGGTTCGATATGAATAGTCACGCTAGCATGGCGCAGTTTTTCACCGATATCAGCTTCCAGGTGATCGCACATACGGTGTGCTTTCTCCACGCTGATCCCCTTCGGCATAACCATGTGCAAATCGATATAGTGATGGCTTCCTGAGTGGCGAGTGCGTACCCGATGCACCCCAACGAACTGATCGGAATGCTCGGTTAGAATATTCATTAAGAACTCTTCATCTTCTCTTGGTAAACGGACATCCAGCAATGCGCTAAAAGCTTGCATCCCGACTTTGTAAGCGGCTCTCAGGATAAGCAGGGATACAAGGATAGCAATGATAGGGTCAATAATAGCGATGCCAGTAATCCGCACTACTATCAGACCCAGAAATACTCCAGTAGTCGAATAGACGTCACCGCGAATGTTATTGGCATTAGCGGCAAGGGCAGTCGATCCAGTCGCTTTTGACACCCGGAACAGATGCTGTGACAGGAATAAACTGACCAGCATAGCTACAAACATAACCGCGATACCGGCTTCAGTAAGTTGAATTGTCTGGCGGTTGATAATCCGCATAACTGCGGCGTAGTCAATAGCAACCACAGCACCGAAAAGCAGGAAGGCCTGGATCAGTGCGGCGATATCCTCGACCTTTCCGTGTCCGAAGGGATGCTCGCGGTCCGCCGGGCGAGCGGCAAAACCAACGGTAAGGTAAGTGATTATGACAGCAAATAAATCGAGAGAACTGTCAGCCGCTTGAGCCCAAATACTAACGCTACCGGTAACGATGCCGACAATAACCTTGATGACGAACAGCCCGATAACCGCGATCAGCATCAGGCACGCTGCGCCTGTCGGTGTAGAAAACGTGGTCAGTCACCTCCCCTTTTACCGGGTGATTACTGGTTTGCGCCCGATAAAGCGTCCCCACTCCCCTTTATTCCATACGACCAACAAGGGAGCCGCGGTACACATGCCGCTGTAAGTACCTACGATCACGCCAACCAACAACACTGCCACCAGGTTTTGGATAGGGTCGCCGACCAGTAATAAAAGGGCTATAAGCACGAAAATAGTACCAATACCGGTGATAAATGTCCGCGAAATAGCCTCCACCAGGCTCATGTTGACTACTCTTTCAAAATCGACACCGGGATTTCTTTTAATGTTTTCCCTGATACGGTCAAAAATAACTATCGAATCGTTAACGCTATAACCAATGACCGTCAATACCCCGGCAACAAACATAAGATCGACTTGCCAGCCGAAGATACCACCCAGTAAAGCAAAAACCCCGATAACCACCAGCAAATCATGCAGCAGCGAGATAATAGCACAAGTACCCCAGCGAATCGGATTAGGCATACGATGGAAAGCCCAACTGATATAAAGGAGCATTCCGATTGCAGCAATCAATACGGCAATCGCTGCGTTACGTGTCGTATTCAAGGCATCTGCCCGGGGTACCTGAAGAAAATCGCCACTGTATACGGGACCGAGTGCCTGTGACAGGCCTGATATCACCGCCTGCTGTTTCTCACCGGTCATTTCCGGGAGATCGACGATAAAGTCAGCTCCTGCTTTTCTCACAATGGCGCTATCGAAACCCAGGTCAGCCAGAGCACGGTTGATATCGTTTTTGCTGACTGCTTTATTTTCAAAATTCAGGGTTACCTCGTAGCCGGAGGTAAATTCCACACCCGGCTGTAATCCGAAAGCAACCAACGCTATTATACCCGCGAGAATAATAATCCCCGAGATAGCAAAAAACCAGTATCGTTTTCCTATTATGTCAAGCATTTGTTTTCCTCTGATAAGGGGCAAAGAACGATGCCCGTTTAGCCAGACTGGTTGTAATAAAAGGACGCATCAAGGTTCTGCTCACGGTAACTGCGGTGAACATGCTGACCGCAACCCCGATCATTAGAGTAATCGAAAAACCCTTCGCCAGATCGCTGGCGACAAAAGTGGTACTCCCCAACCAGAATAGAATTGCCCCGGCCAGGATGGTAGTAATATTGCTGTCCCAGATAGCTGACCAGGCCCGGGAGAATCCGGCCTCGATGGCACTCCCCAACGTCCGCCCTGCCCAAAGTTCTTCTTTCATTCGCTCATAAATCAGGACATTAGCATCGATAGCCATACCAACAGAGAGGACAAACCCACCGACACCAGCCAGTGTCAAGGTGACACCAATTAATTTAAAAATAGCCAAGGTCACAATAGCGTAATACAACAGGGCCAGACTGGCAATCAATCCAGATATCCGGTAGTAAACAATCATAAAGAGCATTGTCATCGCAATACCGAGAATGCCAGCAATGACAGCTTTCTGAGCAAAAGTTTCACCGAGGTTCGGCTCGATATTTCGTTCATAACCAGTCGGTTCCAGCGGTATGGGTAGACGTCCGGCGTTCAGTTGTGCAGAAAGCCGGGTAGCCTCTTCCGTGCTCAAACCTTCGATCTGGCCTCTGGTAGAGATAATGCCTCTGACCAGTGGTGCGATGGGACGACCCTCTTTTCCCAGCAACGGTTGGTCACCTTCGAAGATACCCAAGGGCTTATTGCCGTTAATCAAGCGGCTGGTAATTTGCTCCGAGAGCTGACTGCCGACCGAATTCCACTCGAAGACCAGCAGGACTTCGCCCAAGTTACCAATCGTTACATAGGTGTTTTCGGTGAAATATGAACTCGTAAGGGGAAGTGTTTGATTATCTACAACTCCGGTGGCGGGTTGCCATTTTCCCCATGAAGACGGCCAGGTGCCAGTTTGATTCGCTGACGGCCATCTAACAGTCTCATTCTCTGAAGCCGGTTCACCGAATTCAAGCAATGCGACACGTGCCAATCGTTTTTTTTCTACGTCGGTAAGAGACCGGCCGGGGATTTCTACCAAAATCTGATCTGCCCCTAACCGTTCGATGCGTGATTCTGTAACACCGAGAGGATTGATACGGTTGGAAAGTACTGCTACCGCACCATCCATGGCACCGGCACGTTGCGATTCCGGGATGGCGGACAGGTCAGCGCGATATACAAGGCGAGTACCCCCCTGCAGATCCAATCCAAGCCGGAGTGCGCTATGCGAGAGTACACCTCGTTCGATTGGAAAAACTACAAGAAGAGCCAAAACAAAAATAATAAATACTGTTAATAGAAGCCAAGAGTTACGAGACATCTGACTATCCCGCTAACACCAGTTAAACGGTCAATCCTCCTCTCTTCTGCTTTTAACTTACGATACCGATCACGTGATTTTAACATACAACGACCCAAGCCTCAATCTCAGCCTTCTTCAAAGGCAGGCTTTTGTATAAATTCTTTTAAATAGTCTACAGCTTGTTGGCGGGTCTTGATCTGACCGGCTGCCTGGGCTTCACGGATGATTTCCTTTAACTCACCGACCCGGCGACCGGGTACTAAATCAAAGATGCTCATTATATCATAGCCGTCAATCAACATCCGGGACTGAGTCGGCATTTCATTTTTTTTACTTAAAATATACGATGTCATTTCTGTATGTTTCCGCCAGTCATCGACGACAAACGCAGAACCCCGCATTGACAGATAATCGGACAGACTAAGAAACAATATCCCCAAAGACGCCTCAGCAGTGTCCCGGTAGAACCGATATATGGCTCGGTCGGTCGGCAACTCTGGCCAACCCATCTGGGTAGGTCTCAGGTGATACTTCACCGCCAACTCAATGAATTTGATTTCCCGATTAGTGAACCGCAATCGTTCTAAAATCAAACAGACAACTTCAGCACCTGCATTGGCATGTCCTAGAAACCTGATCTTGCCATTCGGTTCTGCGGTTCTGGTCTGGGGCTTGGCAATATCGTGCAAGACTGCTGCCAGACGGAGGACAACTTTTCGATTACTGATGTAACTGATCTCTTCATTGAAATAGGCAGCGATCTCATCGTTCCAGGGGACATCCTTTAAAATATCAATATCGGTGTATTCCCAGTGACTCTCGCGGATCAAAAAATCAAAGGCTTTTACCGTTTCGATCGAATGCCGCAAGACCGGCCACTGGTGATCCCGGGGCTGATCAGTTACCCGTCCCGCCTCTAATTCCGGCATAAGTGTTGTAAGCAAACCGAGTTCATCAAGACGACCAAGATATTTCCCGGATGCGGGTAATGACAATAAGGCGACCAACTCATCGCGCAGGCGTTCGCCGGCAACCTGAAAGATCAGACTAGCATACTCACGCACCTTGTTTTCAGTCTCTTCCTCTATTTTAAACTCCAACTGGGCAGCCAATCGAACTGCGCGTAATAAACGAATCGGATCTGCGGCGAATACCTGTGGGTTGGTCACCTTGATCTTTTTTCGATGCAAATCGGTAATACCGTGATATGGGTCGATAAGTGTTACTGATTCACCCGAGGAAGCCGGAACAGCAGCGACGGCATTTATAGTAAAATCACGATGACCCAAATCTGCTTCAATATTGGAACCAACCAGCGAAGCAAAATCAAAAATTGAGTTCACTGCAGTCCCGATCTGGTCAGAAAATACGACACGGCCGATACGGTTAACATCATCCAACGGAACGAATTTACCTTGCAGTTTCTCAGCTACGTGCCGGGCAATTTCAAGTCCGTTCCCGTCTACCGCAAAATCGATATCATGGGTTTTCCTACCCAGCAATGTGTCACGAACCCATCCGCCAACAACGAATGCCCGGCCACCGAACTCGTTAATAAGCCTGATAACCGCTGATACTTGTTTCCAATCATTTGAATGAATCAATAAATCTGGACTAAGCATACTAAATAATACACTTATTGACCCCTACGATATTAAAACCGATTAGCGAAAATTTTGAAAATCAATGGAAAAACCGCTATTAGAGCTTATCATTATTGTTAAAATAGTTAAATTCTCAAAACCAATTAGGACTTCATAGTCCAAGCCTTTTCTTTTGCTCGCAGAGTAGCAGTATGTTATACTTTCGAATCTCGACCGGAGAACTATTTTGTTAACACATTACGGCTATATTACACTGTTCTTGCTGGTAGCGACTGGCTTTGCATTGACAGCTATTTTAATACCAGCGATCCTGAAAAGGTTGAAGGTCATTCCATTTCGTCCAAACCCGGTTAAATATACTAATGTCGAATGCGGTTTGGAGACGATCGGCAAGACCTGGGTACAGTTTAATATCCGTTATTATTGCTATGCGCTGGTTTTTTTAACAATTGATGTCCTGGTAGTTTTTCTTTATCCCTGGGCGGTTTCTTTAAAAAACACCGGGTTTACCGGGATTACCGCCGTGATCATCCTACTGGTTATCGTACTTACCGGCTATCTTTATGCATGGAAAAAAAAGGTTCTTGAATGGAATTAGAGAACAATAACAGCGAATACAATTACATCGCTCATGATGTAGACCGACGCGAGGGTGAGGAAATCGAGACCCTGAAGGTTAAAAGTCAGGTTGTGATTCCCGATCGAGACCAATGGTTGTGTGAAGAAATAAAAAGGAATATCATCTTAACGACTGTCGATTCGGTTATCAATTACACCCGGAAATCATCAATGTGGCCAGTAATCTGTTTTCCGGCTTGTTGTGCGGTTGAATTTATGGCAGTGGCTTGCTCACGATTCGATATCTCACGGTTCGGCATGGAAATATTCAGGGCATCACCGCGCCAGGCGGATCTGATGATTACTGCCGGGACCTTAACCTGGAAAATGGCACCACAGGTGCGGCGTATCTACGACCAGATGGCGGAACCCAAATGGGTGATTGCAATGGGTGCCTGCGGTATTAGCGGCGGCATATTCCGCTCCTCTTATAATGTAGTTCCAGGTTACAACCGGATTGTCCCGATAGATGTGTATATTCCCGGCTGCCCTCCGCGTCCAGAAGCCCTGCTTTACGGGATAAAAATGCTGCAGCAAAAAATTTCGCGGGGACATATCAATATTGCACTCCCGGGACTCGCCGACCTGAAACCAGGGAATTAGTTCGAGTTAAGTTTATGGGAACCAAGATATCCATTAAAAAACTTGAAACAATCCTCGGACAATTTGCTTCCGGAGCGATAACCAGAAGCAACGACGGGTCGGTATTGATACAAAGTATTTTTCTCTTGCCTGTTGCCGAGTATCTGAAAAATAACCCGGATATGGCTTTTGACTATCTGAATTATATCGTAGCAACAGATTACTACGACTATTTTGAATTAGTGTATCAACTTACTTCGTTAAAAAATAACTGCAGTCTGGTTTTGAGAGTCCGCTGCTTTGACCGCGGAAACCCTTCTGTACCTTCGGTCACCGGAATATGGCGGGGTGCAGATTTTCAAGAAAGAGAAATCTACGATCTGTTCGGGATTACATTCACCGGACATCCCAACATGAAACATATCTTCCTCTGGGACGGTTTCCAGGGACATCCGTTACGTAAAGACTTTCAATTGCAATAAATTCGGGAGTGATTGATCCTTGTCTCTAAAGACCGAACCATATGTTTTAAATATAGGACCAGTTCATCCCAGTACACACGGCGTATTCCGGATGCGGGTTGTTCTAGACGGTGAAGTGGTGATCGATCTTGAACCGGTTTTCGGTTATTTGCACCGCGGTATCGAAAAACTGGCAGAAGAACGCACCTATACCGGGATCATTCCCTTAACCGACCGTCTGGACTATGTAGCGGCGATGAGCAATAACCTGGCCTATGTGATGGCGGCGGAGAAACTAACCGGTCTCAAAATACCAGAACGTGCCGAGTATATACGCGTCATCCTGGCAGAACTGCAGAGGATAGCCAGCCATCTCGTGGCTGTCGGCGCTTTTTTCAACGATTGCGGGGCGTTCTTTACACCATTCATCTATATGTTCCAGGAAAGAGAAAAAATCTATGACCTTTTTGAGATGCTTTCCGGGCAACGCGTGTTATATAATTACATGCGCATCGGGGGATTCAACCAGGATCTGCCTGACGAGTTCCTGCCAGCCGCCCGAAAATTTATCAAGCAGATGGCTGTCCGGCTTGATGAATACGACCGCTTTCTAGCTGAAAACGAAATCGCACTGATCAGGTCAAAAGGTGTGGGCATTTTACCCAAAGAACTCGCAATAAATATAGGAGCCAGCGGGCCGGTACTACGTGCCTGCGGAGTGCGGTGGGACTTGAGAAAAGCTGACCCATATTCGATATACGATCGATTTATTTTTGATATCCCGACCGGAACCAGCGGCGATTGTTACGACCGGTGGCGGGTACGGATTGCGGAAATGAGAGAGAGTGTCCGCATTCTGGAACAAGCTCTAAAAGATATTCCGGGAGGACCGGTAAAAACAGAAGTGTCACCGATTTATCGCCCACCGGCAGGTGAAGCTTATGCTCATATCGAATCGCCGAAGGGCGAACTCGGTTTCTACCTGGTCTCGGATAACTCGATCGCACCTTACCGCTGCCATATACGATCGCCCAGCCTGATGAATTTGACAGCACTAAAGGAAATGAGTCTCGGTTGGAAAATCCAGGACTTGATCGTTATTTTCGGCAGCATCGATATCACGATGGGCGAGGTTGATCGTTAATGATCTACCAGACTCCGGCTTCAGCCTTGTTTCCGTTAGCCTTAGCTCCCGACTGGCCGGGAGGCTTCTGGTGGCATTTTATTATCTTCACCATCGCCCTGATTGCTTTTATCCTGATCATGGTCCTGGCATTCGTTTACATCGAACGGCGGGTTGCCGGCCGGATGCAAGCACGACTCGGACCGAACCGGACCGGACCATTTGGTCTACTGCAATCGCTGGCTGACGCGATAAAAATCATGCTGAAAGAAGATATCGTCCCCTTTAATGCCGATAAAGTCGTTCATTTTCTTGCCCCCATCGCCAGCTTTACCCCTATGGCTTTGATTTTTGCAGTCGTCCCATTCAGCGACGGAGGCCTGCTGGCGGATCTGAATGTCGGTATATTATATGTCGTAGCCATTGCCTCCATATCATCCGTCGGGATACTGATGGCGGGCTGGGGTTCAAACAACAAATATTCGCTGCTGGGAGCAATGCGCGATGTCGCTTCCATGGTAAGTTATGAAATACCGCTTGTTCTGTCGTTAATCGGGGTAGTCCTGATCTCCGGTTCTCTTTCTTTAAATGCAATCGTAAAAGCCCAGGATATCCCGTTTATCCTTTACCAACCACTGGGATTATTCATTTTCTTCGTTGCCGGATGCGCTGAGATCAACCGCAGTCCGTTCGACCTTCTGGAAGCAGATTCCGAGCTGATAGCCGGATTCCATACCGAATACTCAGGCATGAAATTCGCCCTGTTCTACCTTACGGAATATGGTGAAGCCCTTGCCCTATCGGCTATTATCGCAACCCTTTTCCTTAGCGGCTGGAGGGGTCCGCTGCTGCCGCCGTGGCTGTGGCTCATTATCAAGATTGTGATAGTTTTCTTCATCATGGTTTGGACGCGAATGACCCTTCCCCGATTCAGGATCGACCAGCTAATGGCACTGGCCTGGAAATTTCTCTTCCCGCTTGCAATCATCAATATCCTGATTACGGCGTTAGAAGTCCTGATCTGGCCGCAAGGACTACCGTGGTTTATCATCCCGGTGAATTTCGTCATCGCCATCGGACTTATTCTTTTATGGTCGAGAAACTACAAAACAGGAATGGGAAGAGTTGAAATTCAGTCATTACGGTAAAGGGATCGTCAAAGGGATGGCGGTTGTGTTCGGTCATTTCTTAAGACGTCCCATAACCACGCAATATCCTGAAGAACGGCTCATAACTTCCCGCCGTTCCCGCGGCAACGAACTCATCTGGGATGAGGTGAAATGTACCGGTTGTGCCACCTGTGCCAAATCCTGTCCACAAGGTGCGATCATTATCGAAACCTCGGTTAATCAACAAGAAAACACCTACAAAGTTGAAAAATATGAAGTAGATAACGGGTACTGTATCCAATGCGGACTGTGTGTTGAAGCCTGTCCGTTCCAGGCGCTTTTCCTTGGCTACACCTACGAGCGCGCAAAATACCGCCGGGGTGAACTGGTAATGAGAGATAAAGAGTTGTTGACATCGAAGGAAAGACCAGCCAGCGGTTATATGTATCCCGAGATCGCCGCCCGACTGCCGGCACAATCATTACTGGTCGAAGCCGAAAAGGTGAAAGAATAGATGGGCACGCAAATTGCGTTCTGGGCACTAGCATTCGTAATCATCATCAGTGCATTGGGAGTGGTGGTTTTTCATAATGTTTTTCGGGCAGCTCTAGTCCTGATCGTTTGCTTCATCGGAATCGCCGGTATCTACATTTTGTTAAGCGCTGAATTCCTGGCCATAGTACAGATTTTGATATACGTAGGCGGCATTTCAATACTGATTCTGCTAGCAATCCTGTTAACCCACGACCTTCCCCATGGAAACCCGGCAAACAAGATGCGCATACCTGCCTTTGTGATCGCTGTACTGTTCATGGGATTAGTGATTTATAGTGTCATGAGCACCACTTTCCCGATATCCGCCCAGCCGGCGTCAGAGCCGACTACTTCAACGATCGGACAGATGCTACTGAACCAGAACGGCTGGTTGATTACCACACAGCTTGCAAGTGTACTATTACTCGCAGCTATACTCGGAGCAGTAGTCATGGCGAGGGAAAAATAATGGAGATCGGGGTCAATCATTACCTGATTTTATCGGCTGCTCTTTTTGCGATCGGCCTTTATGGCGCATTATCGCGAAAGAACCTGATTATCATTTTAATGTGCATTGAAATAATGTTGAATGCGGTCAATATTGCAATAGTAGCTTTTTCCCGCTTCATCGTACCGGCACTACTGACCGGTCAAATCTTTGCTGTTTTTATCATCGTCGTGGCAGCAGCAGAAACTGCCGTCGGCTTAGCAATCCTGATATCAATTTACAGGAATCGCCAGACAATCCAGAGCGATAAAATAGACCTGATGAAATAGTAGTTCATTTTTCTCATCAATCGAGTTTGGAAAATGTGGGTTGAAGTCAAGAAAGCATCGAATCTAATGATAGCCGAGATGTGGAAAGGGCTTTTTGAAGGGGAAGGGATCCCCACGCGACTGATGCCTGAAGAAGGCCTGCCCATCGGACAGGAACTGACAAGATACCGGGTGCTGGTACCGGATGATAAAAAACACGTCGTCGATGAGATATTGAGGAAATTGTGATGCCGAACGGACTGGTCTGGTTGATATTTCTGCTACCGGTGGCATCGTTTATTATCATTTCTCTGATAGTCCGCCCACTGGTAAAAAATACTTCAAAGATAGCGGGCTACATTACTATTGTTGCGATAGCCGGCAGTCTCGTGCTGTCCTTGTGGACACTGTTCACGGTCATCGGCAAACCGGACCATGAGTTGATCATCCCGGATATCAACTGGCTCATCATCGGTAGTATGCATGTCAGTATAGGAATATTAGTGGACTCGCTTACGGCTGTGATGATAGTTGTGGTAACTACGGTCAGCCTCATAGTACAGATATACTCCCAGGGTTATATGAAAGGCGATCATGGGTATCATCGTTATTATGGATGGATGTCTCTTTTCACCGCTGCCATGATCGGTTTAATCCTGGCTGATTCTCTCCTGCTGATGTTCGTCTTCTGGGAACTGGTGGGGTTGTGTTCTTACCTGTTGATCGGTTTCTGGTTTCACCGCCCCTCCGCTGCGAACGCTGCCAAGAAGGCTTTTATCGTCACCCGGTTG
This sequence comes from Dehalococcoidales bacterium, assembly GCA_037440885.1. Classification (GTDB taxonomy): domain Bacteria; phylum Chloroflexota; class Dehalococcoidia; order Dehalococcoidales; family UBA2162; genus JBBITI01. Next base: position 44,950 of record JBBITI010000022.1, read on the forward strand.
GGCGACTTCGGATTTCTGGCAGCAATACTGCTTATCTTCGCTAACACCGGCACCTTCGATACTGCTGAACTACATGAGATGGCGATTGCGGGAACGTTAACCGGAAGTGTACTGACATGGGCGGCGATAGGGATCTTTTCCGGAGCTGCGGGGAAATCAGCACAATTCCCGCTCCACGTCTGGTTACCGGATGCGATGGAAGGCCCGACACCCGTTAGCGCCCTCATTCATGCAGCAACGATGGTCGCAGCCGGTGTTTTCCTGGTAGCCCGCACCTTCCCGTTATTCGTGAATTCCACGGAAGCCCTCAATATCGTTGCCATCATCGGAGCATTCACGACTATATTTGCCGCTTCGATGGGGCTGGTGATGAACGATATCAAACGGGTGATTGCTTACTCGACGATAAGCCAGTTAGGTTACATGATGCTGGCGCTGGGAGCAGCCGGTCTGGTGTTACAGCACGAGGGGCATGTTACGCTGGAGATCGCTAAAGCGGCAACCGCTATCGGTATTTTCCATCTATTCAACCATGCTTTCTTCAAGGCACTACTGTTCCT
>JBBITI010000023.1:0-43098 GCA_037440885.1 Dehalococcoidales bacterium
TCATTGAAAAGATTCTTATATGAGGACTGGTTCTACCTGTTGTCACCTTTGGTGGAGCTGAGGGGATTCGAACCCCTTACCTATTGAATGCCATTCAATCGCTCTCCCAATTGAGCTACAGCCCCACGCGTATAAGATAATCTATCAAAAATGACATCTATTATCAAGTCGAACCCAAGACTCCATCACCTGGCTGTTTGCTTGATCGGATAACATATAATAATATTATGATATCTTAATACGATGACTTTAGAGGCGCTGTAAATAATGTACGATGATTTTCAGTCCGAGATCTTTCACATGCAGTCCGAGCTATGTAAAGCCATGTCCGATCCAAAACGACTCCGTATCATTAACGAATTGAGAAATGGCGAAAAGACCGTTACGGAATTGACTGCAGTGCTCGGTCTCAAGCAGTCCAATGCTTCCCAGCACCTCGGAATATTGCGGCGTGCCGGGGTTATTGCTTTCCGCCGGGAAGGAAAAACATCCTTTTACCGGTTGGCTAACCCTCGCATTATCGATGCCTGCGACATTGTCCATCAACTGATCGCTGATCAGTTGCGAAACAGCCGGTCTCTTGCTCGTGCCATCGAACGTCTTGAAAATTAATTTTGAGGGTGGTCAATGAATAAAAAGTTGCATCAGAAGCATGTCAGTGAGTTACAGCAGATGTTTGGCGACCGCGTTACCTTCCGCCGTACGGAGCGGAAACTTTACGGACACGACATCGCCGCCATGCCCTCTCTGATTAAACCCTTGATCGGTAACACCGTCCCCGGTGCAGTCGTCCAACCGCAATCGGAAGAAGAGTTGGTCCGGTTGGTATGCTGGGCAGGGATCAATCAGATCCCCCTTACCCCCCGTGGCAAAGCTACCTCCGGTTACGGAGGGGTTATTCCTGTCAGAGGTGGCATTGTGGTCGACTTCTATCGTCTGAAAAAGATCAAACAGATCGATCCTGCAAACGCGACAGCTACGGTGGAAGCAGGCGTGGTCTGGGAGAAACTGGACAAAGAACTTGCCCGGCATGGTCTTACACTTAAGCTGTATCCCTCCAGTTACCCGGCAGCTACAGTCGGCGGTTGGCTAGCCCAGGGCGGTGCCGGTATCGGTTCTTATGAAGCAGGATGGTTTTGCGATAATGTTGTCAGTGCCCGGGTAGTATTGGCTGACGGTTCCGTCCGTGACTTCAGCGGTGCTGAATTGGATTTGGTCTCTGGTGTTGAGGGCATCACCGGTTTGATCAGTGAAATTACTCTGCGAGTTCAACCGCTGGAAGAACTTGACATAATAGCGATCGGTTGCCCGGATACTCACGATATGCAGACGATGGTTCAGTCTATCATTAACCGCCGGTTACCCATCTGGTCCCTGCTTTTTATCAATCCCCTCATGGCGGAACTTAAAAATCAAGCTCCGCTCCGTGAGCACCTGGATCATCCCGCGGAAGAAAGGATTATGCTGCCCCGGTCCTACATCGTTACGCTGGCTTTTCGTAAACGCGACCGTGCTGCGGTTATGAATGCTATCCCGGATATCGTGTGCACTTGTCATGCTGACGTTCTCAGTGATGAAATTGCGCGGCATGAATGGAATAACCGCTTCAAGATAATGATGGTTAAACGTCTCGGGCCCTCCCTCGTCCCTGCCGAAGTGGTTATTCCCCTTTCTGCGCTGGAAAAAGTAATGACCGAGATCGAGCAGAAAGTCGCTCAACCGGTAGTCAAAGAAGGAATTGTGATCCGAAACAGTCGTAACGGTCAACCGGAAGTGGTGATTCTCGGTTTTATCCCCAGTGACCAGCGCCGTTTCACCTATAACTTCGTCTTTGGTTTGTCGTTGACCATAATGAATATCGCTACCCGGTACGGCGGGCGACCTTATTCCACCGGGCTGTATTTTGCGGGCTACGCCTCGCAGATAATGGGTAAAGACACGGTTTCACGTATTGGTAACTTTAAAAAGCGGCACGATCCCCGTTCAATACTCAACCCGGGCAAAGTGCTCCGGAATGGCTTGCTGGGCGCTGTGCTGTCAATAACCTCCGCTTTGGAACCGGTCATTCGCTCTTTCGGGAACCGGGTTTTTACACATCTGGGGGAAAGACCGACCCGGCCCATCCGCGGCATCCCGGCTGACGTTGCCTGGTTTGCATACGGCTGCTCGCAATGCGGCTATTGCCTTGATGAATGCGATCAGTTCTACGGTCGGGGCTGGGAAAGCCAGAGCCCCCGCGGGAAGTGGTACTGGTTGCGCGAATATATGGAAGGACGGGAAAAATGGGATCAGTTCATGGTCGATACGATGCTGGTCTGTACCACTTGCGAACTCTGTAACCTTCGTTGTTCTGCCTCCCTTCCCATCGAGCCTTCCTGGATGAAATTACGCGGTCAATTGATACAGGAAGAAAAAAGAATGACTTTCCCGCCCTTTGAAATGATGGCGGCTTCGCTTACCAAAGAAGGGAACATCTGGGCTGGCTATCGCCGACATCGCACCGATTGGTTCCCTAAAGAATTCTGGGTAAAACACGGTCCGGAGCACAAAGCTAAGGTCGCCTATTTTGCCGGTTGTACTGCCAGTCACGTGGAAACGGACATTGCCATTTCTGCGGTACGTCTACTCGATGCGGCCGGGGTTGATTTTACTTACGCCGGCCAGAACGAAAATTGCTGTGGTACGCCGATGCTGGTTTGCGGCAAGTGGGACGTGTTTGCTGAGACGATGAAGAAGAATATTAAGGCGATCAAAGACACCGGCGCAGACACCGTAGTCAGTTCCTGTCCTGCCTGCGACATGATGTGGCGTCAGGTTTATCCGCGCTGGGCAAAAAAACTTGGCATTGAATACGGCGTTGAAGCCAGACATTATACCGAACTGATTACCGATCAGATAAAATCCGGCAAGTTTACTTTCCCGGATACTGGTCAGAAAGTGAAAGTGACCCTTCACGATTCATGCCATATCGGTCGGGTTTCCAGCGTTTACGATGCCCCGCGGGAGTTTATCCGGTCCATCCCCGGTGTCGAATTTGTGGAAATGGAACACAACCGGGAACGTGCTCACTGCTGTGGCAGTGTCCTTACCCTGATCAAAGAACCTCCCGTTGCCGCCGAAATCGGAAAAGCCCGGATTGATGAAGCGCTGGCCACCGGGGCGGAAAAGCTACTGGCCTTGTGCCCGTGTTGTGAATTCCAGTTCCGGGTTACCGCTGATAAGAAAAATTTGCCCATTGAAACTATTGATCTGGCTCGTTTTGCCGGTGCTACCCTGGGATATAAATTTCCCGACCCCGTTCCGGAGGTGCGCCGCCAGTGGCTGGTATTCGAGGCGATGATTGCGTTGATGACTCCCGAGGGCTTCGCTGCGCTCATGGGGACGATGTGGCCGGAATTGATCGATGCCATGCCTTTGGGTATGGGTAAAATGATTCGTTTCATGGGTAAAATTCCCGGAGCGTTGTCGCTGATGAAACCATTGTTCCCGGTTATTTTTCCGCGTTTAATGCCTTTGATGATGCCGAAGGTTATGCCCGTTATGCTGCAGCGGGTCGGAGAGCGGATTCCTATGCCGGACTATATGCGTGAGCAGATGCCGGACATCATGCCCAGGGTCATGGATAATCTGATGCCGCACATGATCGGAGATGTCGTTCCCCTGGTGACCGGGCCGATGATAAATTACTTAACAGGCAAAAAGCGCAGTGATGATGCCAGGGTTACCTAGTTCTCCCTGATTCGAGTTAGGAAATCTTCCAGGTCGGACGGCAGTTCCGATCTGAATTCTACCTCTTCTCCGCTTGCTGGCAGCCGGAATCTTACCTGCTGAGCGTGCAGGAATTGGCGGTGCAAGTACGGTGATCTGACCCCGTATAACCTGTCCCCGACTACCGGAAAACCGATGGCCGCCAGGTGGACCCTTATCTGATGTGTCCGGCCGGTTTCCGGTTTCACTTCCAGCAAGGTATGTCCCTTGAGATATTCCAGTACGCGATATACAGTGCGCGCTTCCCGGCCGTGGCTGGCGTCCACGACTGCCATTTTTTCTCGGTGAGCGCGATCGCGTCCGATCGGGGCTTCTATGGTTCCCCTTTCCGGAGTAAGGCGACCCTGTACCAGTGCAATGTAATTTTTTCTTACGGTGCGGTTTTTAAACTGTGTAGTGAGGTCCTGGTGTGCTTTGATGCTCTTGGCAACGATGATCAGTCCGGAAGTGTCTTTGTCCAATCTGTGGACGATTCCCGGTCTTTGTTCGTCTCCAGTCTGAGGCATGGCAGGAAAATGGGCCAGAATAGCATTCACCAGGGTGTGTTCGTAGTGTCCCGGTGCCGGGTGTACCGTTAGTCCAGCCGGCTTGTCGATTATCAGCAGATCAGCATCTTCATAGATGATGTTTAAAGGTATGTTTTCGGGAGTGAGGGGCGAAGCCGGAGGCGGTGGTATTCTAATTTCGACGCGGTCGCCCGGTTCGACTTTATACGACCGTCTGGCTGGTAAATCGTTTACTGTGATGCGTCCGTCATCGATTAATTTCTGCGCTTGCGATCGCGAAATGTCGGGATGCTGCATGTTGATATATTTGTCCAGCCGGATCAGCCTTACTTCGTTTCCCGGGATAAGGATTATGGTCTCATTGCCCGTCATTTCACTATAATCTTGAGAGAAATACCGCAGAGATGATACTTATTTTGCATCTTGTTTGACCGGCATGAAAAGGAGTGCACATGCCAGTAGGATTACTCCGACCGTGATCGATGAGTCGGAAACGTTAAATGCTGGCCACCAGCCGATATATATGAAGTCGGTTATTCCGTCGACATTTGGGTTCAGTCGGTCGATCAGATTACCCACAGCCCCGGCAAAAACCAGGCTGATCCCGATCCAACCGATGAATCCGGTAAAAAGCTTGACCCGTTTATAGAGGTAGATCAGGTATGCCAGGATGAAGGAGCTCGCCACCAGGCCGAATACCAGCAGTAACGTCGATAATCCCGGGAAAAGTCCGAAAGCGGCTCCCGGGTTTTCGAAGTGTACGATGCGCAGTATCCCGCTTTTGAAAATCGTACTTCCTTCCGGGTATGCCCTGATCCATGACTTAGTAATCTGGTCGGCGGTGATTATCAGCGGCGCTGTGATCAAGAAGATCGGCCATCTAAGCCGCTGGTGGTCTGCTTTTGACATATTTAGCCTTACATGACAAACACAGATTGGCGTACGGCACTGCTTCCAGGCGGTCCGGATCAATCGGTTGCCCGCAAATGTCGCATAACCCGTAAGTGCCCTTGTTATACTTGTCCAGGGCGTGTTCGATCTCATTTAAATTACTGCGTACCTGTTTTTGCAGTGCTGTTCGTTTTTCCAGTTCGAAACTCTCGGTTGCTTCTTCTTCCCGTTTCCCGAATGGGCTGCCTTCGCGCCTTACTTCTGCAGACTCAATCTTGGTCTGCAATTGTTCAAGCTCGTCATGCAGGCGTTTCCGTTCTTTTTCCAATTTAGTGCGGATCTTTTTCGGGTCGATTGCCACGTTTCTCATTCCTCCCGCTCATCTGTTAGTCCCTCGGGAAAGTGCTGCAACCCTCCGGGTATGCAGGACAGGCAAATTATAATTGAGAAATCTAACAGAGAGCAAATAACTGCGAAGACTATCGCTTGGCGTGTTTCGCCGGAGTATCGTAGGTTGGATTGATCCCGTGTTTACCGCACGTTCGTACAAAAATCATGCGGTTTCGGTCCGGTATGAAAATAATACCGGACACCGGCCTGTGCATTCCCGTAAACCACATATTATGGTATCGTGCGCTCATTAAAATCAATGTACTCTATTCTGAGAAGATAATCAATAGTTGTCTCTCGATCGTGATTGGCATATAATCGGCAGTGGAGGTAGCCAGTGAAAATTTACCTCACTACTATAAGTGAAAATACCGCCGGTATTCCCTTCATGCTGGGTGAACAGGGGTTAAGCATATTGATCGATACCGGGACATCGCATATCCTTCTCGATACCGGTCAAAGCATCTCGGTGATCCATAATATTGATGCCCTCGGCATTGATACGGTGAAAATAGATAAAATCGTTCTCAGTCATGGCCACTTTGATCACACTGGAGGTTTACGCCCTTTGCTGTTGCGAATGAGACGTCCCGTGGATGTCATTGCCCACCCGGATGTCTGGGCGCCCAAGTATAACCGTTACCCGGATCGCCCCCCCCGATACATCGGCATTCCGTACCTGCAGCGCGAACTGGAAAGTCTTGGCGCCCGTTTTGTTCTTGAGCGTGAACCGGTAAATCTTGGCGCAAATGTCGTCACTACCGGTGAAGTACCCATGATTACCGACTTCGAAACGATTGATCCCCATCTTTATGTCAAAGATGGAGACGGCTATCAACTTGATGCAGTTCTGGATGACCGTTCTGTTATTATTAATACCAAGGCAGGTTTGGTGGTGGTGCTCGGTTGTGCCCACCGGGGTATGATTAATACCCTGTATTATGCGCAGCAATTGACCGGGGTTAAGAAGATCCACCTGGTAATCGGTGGTTCTCACCTGATCGGGGCTTCCGAAGAACGTCTCTGGCGGACCATTGCTGCTCTGCAAGAAATGGAAGTCGAGCGTTTGGGACTCTGTCATTGTACCAGCTTGCCGGTGGCCGCGATCCTGGCTCGTGAATTCGGCGCAGGCTTCTTCTTCAACAGTACCGGAAATCGTATTGAGATCGATTGTTGAGTTCTTTTCGGGGGAGAATCATTGGATCTTTCGGTGAATCTGGCTCCTGTGAATACAAGAGGGTTGCATCTCGCTAATCCGGTCATGACCGCGTCCGGTACGTTTGGATATGGTATCGAATTTTGCGATATATTCGATATCCAGCGACTGGGCGCGATCGTGTGTAAGGGTACCACTTTGTATGCAAGAGAGGGTAATCCCCAACCCCGCCTCGCCGAGACCCCCGCCGGTATGCTGAATGCCATCGGTTTGCAGAATATCGGCGTGCAGTCTTTGGTCGCTGAGAAAGCCCCTGTGTGGGCGGGCTGGCGGGTCCCCGTCATCGTCAATATTGCCGGGGAATCGCTTGAAGACTACGCCCGTCTCGCCCGTATCCTGGATAGCGTCGCCGGAGTTGCTGCCCTTGAAGTAAATATCAGCTGTCCCAATGTCTCGGCTGGCGGTGCGGAATTCGGTATCAATGCCGAATCTGCCGCCGCGGTTACCGCTGCCGTTCGCAAAGCCACTTCGTTGCCGCTCATCGTCAAATTGACCCCGAATGTCTCCGATATCTCGCAGATCGCTGTTGCTGCCGTCGGGGCAGGGGCTGACGCCCTTACGCTGGTAAATACCTTGAAAGGCATGGCCATTGATGTCAAAAAGAGGAAACCGGTACTGGGTAATATCACCGGCGGTCTTTCCGGACCGGCTATCAAACCGGTAGCCCTTCAGATGGTTTATCGCGTAGCGGGGGTGGTCGATGTGCCCATCATCGGTTGCGGTGGAATCAGCAATGTCACCGACGCCCTCGAGTTTATCATGGCCGGGGCAACCGCCGTCGAAATCGGTACCGCCGGATTTACCAGACCCACCGCTGCCCTTGATGTGTTGATCGGTCTGGAAGCTTATCTGATGAAGGAAAACATAAAAGATATCAGGACATTAATCGGTATTGCCCGGAAAAAGTGATGACTTTTTGGCAAAAACTGGGTAAATACTACCCGGTTCGACTGGAACTTGTCCCTCTCGTGCTGATCATCCTGGCATGGTTATTCGCCGTCAATGGTTATCCCCATCTTCCCGAGCGGATCCCTACCCATTTCAATGCTGCCGGTGTTCCTGATGGCTGGGGTAGCCGTTCCTCGATATTCATCTTTCCTGTTATAGGTCTCGTCGAATATTTATTTTTTTCGCTCTTGAATATCTTATTCGCCGTGGTAAAAGATCCCAAACGGTTGATTAACCTTCCCCGGCAGCAACTGGAAAAGTTGACCCCGGAAAAGACCGCAAAATTGATTAGAGTGTTTGCCCGGTCCCTGTTTCTTTTAAAGACTCTGATTGCGGTAATGTGTGTGTACGCTGTCCATATGACCGTTGAAGTCGCCCTTCAAAGGGCTGCCGGGCTCGGCCCCGGATTCATGATCATCACTGCCGGAATTCTTATCGTGGCTCTATATATGGTGTGGCAGAGTCTCCGCATGGTAGCGGTATCTTCTCGAACAAATCGGTCCAACTAACTGCTCTGCGCTGTCTCGTCTTGGGACATCGTGTCAGCGACGATTTTTTGTCCGGCTGCGAAAGCCTGTTTCAGTGCATCCGGGTGCCGGGCGATAGCTCCTTTCTCATCGACCTCGCGAAAAAGTAAATCTCCGGCATACCTGATATTCAGGATGATAAAGAGTGTTTTGATCATCGACTGGATCGGTTCGAATAGATTGGCTACCCTACGCCCCCCGACCGATATCAAAAATCCTTTACGTGGACTGTTATCCCCCAGCGGAGGTGCCTTCAAGACATATTTCCGCACCCATAACGCCTGGCAGCGGTCGATCATGGCTTTCATCGGCGCTGTCACGCCCATGAATTGCACCGGCGAAGCCAGAACAATGATATCGGCCGCCTCCATTTCTTTATAGATTGCCTGCATATCATCTTTGATTTTACATATCCCTGCCTTTAAACAAGCATCGCAGTGCTGGCAGGGAGCAACCTGTAAATCTCTTAAAAATACCGTTTTTGTTTCTGCACCCCGACTCGTCGCCCCCCGCATGAATTCAGCGAGCAGCATATCGGTATTACCGTTTTTCCGCGGGCTTCCCGCCACCCCGAATACCTTCATATCAAACTCTCCCCGAACAAAAGTGATTTTCCTGTTTCATTTATCGTCAGTCCCTGGACGCGCTTTATATCAACCCGAGTTTTTCCATGCTTATCAGAATTGTTTTTTCGCTTTCCTGCATCTTCTGCGTTTCATCTGGTTCAGCGTGATCATATCCCAATAAGTGGAGCACCCCGTGAATCAGTAAGACTGCCAGCTCCCGTTCTAGTCTGTGTCCGTGTTCTGCTGCCTGTTTTATCGCCTGGGGTAGAGAGATGATTATTTCGCCGAGGTGTATCAGCCCGTCCGGCGGTGCCACGAATCCTGTTTTTGCATCGTCTACCGGAAACATGGGGAAGGAGAGCACATCTGTCGGTCGGTCTTCGGCAAGGTAGATGCGGTTGAGTTCGCGGATCTTCTCCTGTCCCGTGATTACTATGCTGACTTCTGATGACGAATCAGTGTTTTCTTTGGCGAGAGCGGCTTCTACAACACTTCTCAGCCATTGTGTGCTGACTTGGCCGGGTTCTGGTTCCGTTTCATAAAGTATGTTGATTTCCACTTAGTTATCAATATAACACAGGCATACGGGTTTTACACCAAATTCCCGCTGCGCTATACTTCTTACATGGTGAACGTGACGGTCTCCGGATTTACCGAGCTTATTGACCGCGCGAAACAGTATGTTCCTTCCGAGAAAGTCGCAGCGATCGAAAGTGCCTACCACTATGCTCTTCAGGCTCACGCCGGCCAGGAACGGAAATCCGGTGAGCCCTATATCGAACACCCGGTCAATGTCGCTCTTATTTTGGCCGGATTGCAGATGGATGGGAGTTCACTGGTTGCTGCCCTTCTGCATGATGTCCCCGAAGATACCGGTACCCCGTTAGCCGTGATCGAAGAAAAATTCGGTGCGGAAGTCGCTAAACTGGTGGATGGTGTTACCAAATTAGGCCGGTTATCCAGCCGGGAACACGTTGCCCGTAGCGAAGGACAGGCGGAGAACCTGCGCAAAATGCTGCTGGCTATGGCTCAGGATTTACGCGTCGTGTTTATCAAGCTGGCCGACCGTTTGCATAATATGCGCACCCTCGAATATCTGCCCCAGGAAAAACAACGGACTATCGCTCGTGAAACCATGGAAATATATGCTCCTCTCGCCCATCGCCTGGGGATCTGGGAATTGAAATGGCAGCTTGAAGATTTAAGCTTTATGCGCTTGGAACCTCGTAAATATCAGCATATCATGAAGCTTTTAAGTGCCAAAAGCGTGCAGCATGAAGCCTTTGTCTCCCGGGCGATCAACACTCTGAAAGAAGAATTTAATCGCGTCAACATGAAGGTCGAAATATCGGGACGTCCCAAGCATATCTACAGCATCTATCAGAAGATGGAAAAATATGCCGCTCAGGGCAAAGATTTCGATGACATTCACGACCTTATTGCTATTCGGGTACTGGTCAATACCCGGGAAGAGTGTTATACCACTCTCGGCATCGTCCATGGTCTCTGGCATCCCCTTCCTGACCAGTTTAACGATTATATCGCTAATCCCAAGCCCAACGGTTACCAATCGCTTCACACTACCGTGATGTATGAGGGTACCACCCCCCTCGAAGTCCAGATCCGTACCAATGAAATGCACCGCGTCTCCGAGTTCGGTGTCGCCGCCCACTGGCGGTATAAAACCGGTGAGAAGAAAGACCTGCACTATGAAGCGCGGATCGGCTGGTTGCGCCAGCTTATCGAATGGCATCGCGAACTCAGCGGGGCTGAAGAATTTTTAGAATCGGTTAAAACCGATATTTTTATCGATCAGGTATTCGTCTATACTCCCAAAGGTGAAATAAAAGATTTACCTAAAGGGGCTACTCCGCTGGATTTTGCCTACCGTATCCATACCGACCTGGGGCATCGTTGTACCGGAACAAAAGTTAATGGTCGGCTCGTTCCCTTGAACTACCAGTTGAAAAACGGCGATATCGTCGAAATCATGACCACCAAATCCAAGCGCGGCCCGAGCCGTGATTGGCTTAACCCTGTTCTTGGTTATGTGAAGACTACCCATTCACGGGAAAAGATACGGCAGTGGTTTAAGAAGCAGGAACGGACCGTGAATATCGATCGCGGCCGCGAATTGCTGGAAAAATCGATGCGGCAGCTTGGTATCAATCTTAATGAACGTGAATCATTATCGAAGGCTTTCAAATTCGATAACATCGACGATTTTTATGCCGCTATTGGCGAGGGTGGTATAAACCCGCATCAGATCGCTTTGAAGCTGGTTGCAGAAGAACAGAAACCTCGTATCATCAGTTCTGCCAAAGCAGCCCCGTCGGTTTCCACGATTAAAGTCCGTGGCGTAGGTGATCTATTAACGCACCTTGCCCAGTGTTGTCACCCGGTACCCGGAGATGAAATTATCGGATACGTGACCCGTACCCGTGGTGTCAGTATTCACCGGAAAGACTGTTATAATGTCCTGCATGAAGACGAAATAGAACGGTTAGTCTTGGTGGAATGGGGTGATGCGCTCTCTCTTTATCCGGTCAAAGTACAGGTTGAAGCCTGGGATCGGGTGGGATTAATGCGGGATATCGGCGCTGTGGTTGCCGAAGAGAAGATCAACATTACCACCCTCAATTTGACAAATAATCCCGATCACACCATTTCATTTTTCTTCAGTCTGGAGACGGCGAACCTGGTTCAATTGAGTAAGATCCTCTCGAAAATCGAGGGTATTAAAGGTGTTATCAGTGCTACCAGGGTGGGTGCTCTGGTGTCCGGCAAGAACCCGCCCGGCGCAGGTTCCCCAAATTCTACCAAACAATGATATAATACTGATGCTAAGTGCTTAGGAGGTATTGTTCTTGCCAATTACGAAATCAGCCAATAAGGAAATGAGAAAGACCGAACGTCGCACGTTGGTTAACAAGGCAGTGCGCAGTCGGGTGAAGACTATGATCGTTCGGACCGAGAAACAGATTGCCGCCGGGGATGTCGAAACCGCACAACAATCCGTGGCCGCAGCTATAAGCGCTCTCGACAGTGCTGCCGGGAAAAAAGTGATCCATCCCAATAACGCTGCTCGGCGCAAGTCCCGTCTCATGAAAAAGGTTAATGCCGCTACCAGGTCGTCCGGAACTAAATAATTAATTGAATTTATCGGGTAGGTCTCTCAGGATTAGAGCGATGTCTCTAGTCCTGTTTTTGGCATCCCCTTTTCTCCTGTAGAAATATTCTGAAAAATGCTTGACACCTGTCAAGGTTGATTGTATTCTTGTATCGAACAGCAGTTCTCAGAATTATTTTATCAGAGGTGACTTGTGGATAAACTTTCAGCGAAACAGCAAAGAATCATCGAATTTATTCGCCGTTTCCAGAAGGAACGCCATTTTCCGCCTACCGTACGGGACATCTTGCGGGGTTGTAATATCAGCTCAACCTCGGTTGTCGACTACAACCTTAACGGATTGGAGCGTTATGGTTTGATCCGCAGGCACAACGGAATATCTCGGGGTATTGAATTGGTTAATTACTCCGCCGAAGGTATCGTCAAGGTTCCGGTTATCGGTACCATTGCCGCCGGGTTACCGATTCCGGTGCCTTCTGAGGATACCTGGGACGCCGCTGCCACCGCGGAGACCACCGATGTTACTGAAGAAGTAACCCGGGGCAAGAAAGAAGTCTATGCCTTGAAAGTGAAAGGTAATTCAATGGTCGATGCCCTGATCAATGATGGTGATCTTGTTCTCCTCGAATACACCAGTTCCGTGGAAAATGGCGAGACTGCCGCTGTTTGGTTGAAGGCTGAAAAAGAAGCAACCTTGAAAAAGGTGTATCGTGAGCGGAGCCGTGTCCGGCTTCAGCCGGCTAACACCCAGATGAAGCCGCTTTATGCTGACCCGGATAACGTGGAAATCCAGGGTAAAGTCGTCGCGGTCATCCGTAAAATGGCCTGATTGCTCGTTGAATTTTCCGGAACGGCCCTTCCCGAAATCGGATTACGGTAACCTCTACTATTGTCTGGGCGGTTTGTTTCGACGCAGCAGCCCGGCGACTAACGTTTCTATGTTTCCTGCCTTTTTTATCTCGGCAACGATATTCGGTAGAAAGTGAACCAGCATTAACGCCAGAATTATCAGCGGATAGATCACCGCCCACCACGGCCAGTTGAAAAACCATGCCCAGATGGGTACTGTTACCAGGCTCAGGTTTACCGAAAGCAGGACATTCCGTGTCCCTACCATCATCACCAGTGCCAGTATGAGAGCGAGAAGTAGGTTCTGGGGCATGATTACCGCCAGTATCCCCAGTGTTGTGGCTAAACCTGCCCCGCCGCGGAATTTTATGTATACCGGCCAGATATGACCGATCACTGCCGCCAGTCCGGCAGCAAAAACAAAAATGACTGCTGTCCTCAATTCTGTTGTTGATAATCCTGGAGATTTTACCAGCCACTGGGCCAGGTATATCACGCCGACCCCTTTCAGGATATCGAGTAGGGCAACTGTTATCCCCGGGATTCTGCCAACGTTGACAAAGACGTTCCTTGTACCGACGTTGCCGATCCCGGTATGGCCGGTACCGATCTTGCGGATATCCTTGCCGGTAGATATCCTCGTAACAACATAAGCAGAAGGAAAACTGCCGATAAGATATCCCAGAACGATAGCTAGAATTCCGCTGACGGTCGTATTCAGAATCATTTAATTTTTAATCTGTTATTTTTTGTAAACCGGAGTGCATAAATCAAGATAGCGGGATGATCTGCCCCGGATAATATCAGCATAAATTTTCTGTAATTCTGTCGTGACAGGGCCGTTCTTGCCGTTCCCCACCTTCCGGTTATCAATTTCGGATATCGGGGTGATATGAGCGGCTGTACCGGTCATGAAACATTCCTGGGCATGATATAATTCTACCCGGGCAACGTGCCGTTCGATTGTCTTGATCCCCAGCTCGGCCTCGGCTATTTTTATTACCACGTTACGGGTGATGCCGATCAGAATGCCGTCATAACTTGCCGGTGTCACCAGTTGCCCGTCCACCACCAAAAAAATGTTCTCGCCGCTTCCTTCAGCAACGTAACCGTCAGGGGTCAGCATGATCGCTTCATCGTATCCCTTTTCCACCGCCTCGGTCTTGGCCATGGCATTGGTGATATACAACCCCGTAAGTTTTGCCCGGGGTGCTTCATTGGGGAATCGCCATGACGACACACAGCAGCGGGCGCTATCCGTATCCAGGTAACGGCCCCACGGAAAAGCAAATACCAGAAAATCTCCCTCCAGATCGTGTAATCTCACTCCGAGCGCTTCGGAGCTCTTGTATGCCAGTGGCCGGATATAAATGTCTTCTTCGAAACCGCACTTCGCAACCAGTTCTACTGTTATCCGGCACATATCGTCGACCGAATACGGCAGGTTGATTTTCAGTATCTGGCAGCCTTTGAGCAGGCGTTCGTAATGCTCTCTCAGGCAGAAGATGTACATCTCCTTTTTTTCGGTATTCCAGTTGCCTCGAATTCCCTCAAAAACACCAGTCCCGTAATGAATGAAATTGGTCATGACCCCCATTTTCGCTTCTGAGAGGGGCATCATGTTGTTCTTGTAAAACGCATATGATGAACTCATTTTCTACCTCCAGGAATGCGTTTCATTTTATTCGGTTTTAACTGGAAAAACAAGGGTAATGGCTTTTGAGACGTTTTCTTGTGGTTGTCCTTCTACTTTTAGAAGTGGTAAAATACCCGGTAGATGATAAGAAGAATAGCCAGTTTTTTTCTCTGGCACCATGTTAAAGCAACCCTGCTGACTTCCGCGTCTGTGATGATCGCCTCGATTCTGTATCGCATCGCGGTAAGTGCCTGGGATCTCTATTCGCGGTTGTCTTTGAACGCCGGAACGGGGAACCTGTTAGATAATATTGTCATGTTTCTTGGCTTTCTCGCTTTTATTGTCTTTATCTTCAGTCTGATGCTTTACCGGCGTCGGAAGCTGGATGGCTCGCTGGAAAAATCCTGAGTCAATGCATCCCGTCGCCCGGTTGTTCCTTTAATGCAGGTTGCGCTATTCGTGATATGCTTTATTGATGGGTATTGATTTGTATGATAGGATAAACTACCTGCTGCTCTTGGTGATGCGCAGGTCTTTTAGTTTAACCCCGGTCTTACTGCTTGCCAGGAGGTTGTAGTGAAGGGGAAAAATTTGATTTCGATCTCTGACCTCACGCGCGACGATATCGAGTTGTTTATCGCCGACGCTGTCGACGCCAAATCCCGGGGCTGGTCGCATACTCTGGAAGGGAAAGTCCTCGCGTTACTCTTTGAAAAACCGTCGCTGCGCACCCGGGTCAGCCTGGAAGTTGCCATGCGGCAGGTGGGCGGAC
This sequence comes from Dehalococcoidales bacterium, assembly GCA_037440885.1. Classification (GTDB taxonomy): domain Bacteria; phylum Chloroflexota; class Dehalococcoidia; order Dehalococcoidales; family UBA2162; genus JBBITI01. The sequence continues at coordinate 15,200 of JBBITI010000023.1, forward strand.
AATGTATCTATCTTTCCCCGGCTGAGGTTGGACTGGGAAAACGGGAATCCGTTGCCGATGTGGCTCGTGTCTTGAGCCGGTATGTCGATTGTATCGCCGCCCGCACATTTTCTCATGAGACAGTCCGGGTCCTGGCGGATTATGCCAGAAGTCCAGTCGTCAATGCTCTCTCTGATCTGGAACACCCCTGCCAGGCGCTGGCTGACCTTTTAACTATCTTTGAAAAGAAGGGTAACCTTGAAGGACTGAATCTGGCGTATATCGGTGACGGGAACAATGTTGCCCATAGTCTGACGCTCGCTGCAGCTTTGACCGGTATGAATATCCGCCTGGCTTCTCCGGACGGTTATCGGGTTCAGGAAGACATATTAGTTGCCGCCCGAAAATATGCTGCCGGCAGCGGCAGTAAAATCCTTTGTACCACTGACCTGAATGAAGCCGTTTTAAATGCCGATGTAGTCTACACCGATGTTTGGACCAGTATGGGTCAGGAATCGGAATCCGAAAAGCGCCGTATCGCGTTTTCGGGTTTTCAGATTAATAGCGATTTATTGGCTAAAGCTAAAGAGGATGCCGTTTTTATGCACGATCTTCCGGCTCATCGCGGGGAGGAAGTGACCGATGAAGTCATCGACGGCTTGCAATCGGTTGTTTTCGATCAGGCTGAGAACCGGATGCATATAATGAAAGCCGTCTTTGTCCATATGCTGGGCGGTTTGACTCGTCCGCTACTCGGTGTCAGGTAATATATCCTGATGAGAACAAAGGAACCAGTTGTCGCCATCGTCGGACGCCAGAACGTAGGGAAGTCGACCCTGCTTAACCGCCTCGCGGCGCGGCAGATATCTATCACGGAAGACCTCCCGGGGACTACCCGGGATCGGGTTATCGTCGACGTAACCTGGCAAGGCCGGCAATTCAGCCTGATCGATACCGCCGGACTCGATCCCAGTCCTGAAACTCAACTGGCACGCGCTGCCCAGGAACAGGTCCGGATTGCCGTCAGTGATGCCGACGTCATCCTTTTTTTGGGTGATGTGAAAGACGGTGTGACTGCTTTCGACCGTGAAATTGTTAATCTTCTGCGCCGGGCCAGTAAACCGGTGCTTTTGGTTGTCAACAAGGTTGATAATCTGCAACTGGAAAATCACGCCGCCGAGTTTTATGAACTGGGTCTGGGTGAGCCCTTCCCTATTTCTGCTTATCATGGCCGCGGTACCGCCGATCTTCTGGACCGTATCATCACTCTGCTGCCGCCATCGGAAAGCGCCCCGGAAACCGGGCTTCAGATCAAGATTGCTATCGTCGGTCGCCCCAACGTTGGTAAATCTATGTTACTTAATGCCTTGATCGGTGAAGAAAGGGTTGTCGTCAGCGAAATTCCGGGTACTACCCGAGATGCAATAGATACTGCTATTGACTTCAACGGTCAAAATGTGTTACTTATTGACACTGGTGGAATAAGGCGTCGGGGCAAACTCGACACTGATGTCGAGAAGCATAGCGTTGTCAGGTCTTTCCGTGCAATCGACCGCGCTGATATCGTTTTATTAGTCCTGGATGCTCAGGAGGCATTTACCGGACAAGATAAACATATTGGTGGTTACATTCAGCAAGCCGTCAAAGGAATTATGCTATTAGTTAACAAGTGGGACCTCGTCGGGGAACAGGATCGGCGGGCATGGCAGCAGGCGATGCGCACGGAGTTCCAGTATGTCCCTTATGCCCCGGTCCTCTTTGTGTCCGCGAAAACAGGTCTTGGTGTAAACCGGATAATCCCCCGGGCGGTCGAAATTTTTGAGGAACGTAACAAACGCCTTCCGACCGCTATGGTAAACAGTGTCGTTCAACAGGCTTTAGCCGCCCATGCTCCTCCTCATATCCTTGGCAAATTGATCAAAGTAAAGTATGTCACTCAGGTGGAGGTTAATCCCCCCACCTTTGTGTTTTTTGTCAACGATGCCCGTGTCCATTTTTCATATCGGCGTTATCTGGAAAACAAACTTCGTGAAGCTTTCGGTTTTTCTGGTACCGCTATCAGGCTGGTTTTTAAAACCGGAGGAAATGTATGACAAATACGATTATTTTTGAGTTCCTGGCGATCATTATCGTCGGGTATCTCATCGGTTCGATTCCGTTTGGCGTAATCATCGGAAAGCGATTTGCCAAAGTCGATCCGCGTACTCTCGGCAGTGGCAAGATGGGTACTACCAATGTCCTGCGGGTTGCCGGTAAAAAAGCGGCCGCTCTGGTTCTTGTTCTTGATATGTTTAAAGGAGCTGCTGCTGTTGTTTTCGCATGGCTGTTACTCCGTGGTGAACATCATGCCCCAATTGGCACTGCATCCTGGTATATGTTGCGTAGTGCCGGGGCCATGGCGGCATTAGCTGCCATGGCCGGTCATATTTGGCCGGTGTTCCTGAAATTCAAGGGCGGCCGCGGTGTCGCAACGTTCTACGGGGGAATGTTCGCTCTCTGCCCGCCGGTAGCTTTCTTCAGCGGACAGGTTTTCCTTTTAGGCACCAGTGCTACCCGGTTCGTTTCTCTGGCATCGATCGCCGGTGCCATAGCCACTTACCTGATTTTGATCCCGCTGACCATCTTTTCTGGCTTCCCCTGGGAAAATCTGCTTTATGGATTTGTCGGTTCTATCGCCCTTATTATTACCCACCGTGACAATATCTACCGTTTGATTAACGGGAAAGAACGCAAACTCGGCGAACCGGTTGAGACTGATCATTCACCTCCGGATATCATTAAGCCGGCATTACTGCAGAATCATGTCCCTGTCAGGTTGGGTATTGTCCAGCTACGGTGGTCTCGCCAGAATCTCCATCGCTAAAAATATAGCGCCAGGTGCCTGGTATTTGTCAGCTTGAAGAGCTTTTTTATGCGGTTACAAGCTACAAATTCCGATTTTCTTCATGTTATAATCTTTCCGTATGAAAGTTGCTGACATCGGCGAGTTCGGCTTGATCGATATCCTGGGCGAATTGGTCGATGCTGATCCTAAATATGGCCAATCCTGGCAAAATCTCATCATCGGTATCGGTGATGATGCCGCAGTCTGGCGTTGCCGTTCCGGCCATCAAATCGCCACTATCGACGCTCTCGTTGAAAATGTTCATTTCAGGCTTGGGATGACTACCTGGGAAGAACTGGGTTGGAAGTCACTTGCTGTTAATCTTAGCGACATTGCCGCGATGGGCGGCTATCCGCTGTATGCCCTGGTTTCCCTGGCCCTGCCTTTGGAGACTGAAGTTACCGACATCGTGTATTTTTACCAGGGGATGCTTTCCCTCGCCCGTAAAAATGATGTTGCTGTGGTTGGCGGGAACATCAGCCGCGCTCCTCTCGTTACTATAAATATCGCGGTTTTCGGTGACTCTTCCGGTGACCCCCCACCCCTCCTCACTCGTTCTGCCGCCGCGTTGCATGATGAAATCGCAGTCACCGGCTACCTGGGCGCTGCGTCTGCCGGCCTTGCGATGTTAGCTGATAATCTGCAATTCGAGCCGGATGCCGCCTCCGCACTCCGGCAGGCTTTTCTCAAGCCGTCGCCCCGTCTCAGAGAAGGCCGGGCCCTTGTCCTTTATGGTGTACGTACCGGTATTGATATCAGCGATGGTTTGGTGTCCGACCTCCGCCATATCTGTCAGGCTTCCGGGTTGGGTGCCCGCTTGTATGTCGATCGTATCCCGGTTGCGCCGCCGGTAAAAAAATATTTTCAGGATACCGCTTTAAGTAAGGCTCTGTCCGGAGGTGAAGACTACGAGTTGCTTTTTACCGCGCCGCGTGAAATCATGAACGAAGCCCGGTCCTACCTTGAAAGCATGGGCTGCCCGGTTACAGTCGTTGGCGAAATGGTGCTCGCTCCTGATAATAAGGTGGTTTTAATAGGTTCAGATGGTCGGGAAACAGAAAGTGGTGGGGCGGGATGGGACCATTTTACCCGGGATAAACATGGAAATTGAAATCGTAACCCGGAGTCCTGAAGAAACCCGGGAAATCGGACAGAGGTATGGGGAAATAGCCCAACCCGGTGATGTCCTCCTTTTGACCGGCGAACTTGGGGCCGGCAAAACCTGCCTTACCCAGGGCATCGCTTTCGGTCTCGGCAGTAAAGAATATGCGCTCAGCCCTTCGTTCGTGATCATGCGCCGTATGCGCGGACGTTTACCGCTTTATCACTTTGATCTCTACCGCCTGGACCGGCTTGCTGAGACCGAAGACTTGGGTCTTGACGATTATTTTTACGGCGATGGCGTTACGGTCGTCGAGTGGGCTGAAAAAGCACAACCGCTCATGCCTCCGGAACACCTCCTGGTGCAGATCGAATACCTGTCCGCTAACGACCGTCGTTTTATCTTTAAATCAGTCGGCCAGCGCTACGATACTCGGATTGATCAGATGCGACGGGGTTTGACTGAAGGCAGTGTTCCTTCTCGATTCGAAACATGAATATTGCAAATCAAAGACATTGCGTTGATTATAAAATACAGTTTTTCGATAATGTTATGATAATCGCAATCGATACCTCTACCAGCATTGCCAGCCTTGCGGTCATTCGTGAAGAGAGATTTTTAGCAGAGATCACCTGGCATTGCGGGCAGAACCATACCACTCAGCTCCTCCCCACTCTGAATTTCATCCTGCAACAGGAAAACCTGCAAATTAACCAGGTGTCGGGTATTGTTGTCGCTCGCGGTCCCGGCAGTTATAACGGTCTCCGTGTCGGTCTCGGTACCGCTAAAGGTCTTGCTTTTAGCCTGAGTGTCCCCCTGGTCGGTATCAGTACGCTGGAAGCAACAGCCTACCAGGCATCGACTGCTGCTGTCGGCTTACCGGTCTGTCCGCTGATTAATGCCGGGCGCGGGGAAATCGCTACCGCCCTTTATCAGGGAAAGGACGGCTCATGGCAGCAGATCAAAGGAGAGTATCTGACCACGGTCGCAGCATTATGTGCCGGGATCTCTGCAACCACCGTATTTTGCGGTGAATATCTGCCTCAAGTTTCTACTGCCATTTCACAAATGCTGGGCAATCAAGCCGTGTTTGTATCTTCTGCAGGTATACCCCGCCGTGCTGCCTACCTGGCCGAGTTGGGACAGAAACGGCTGCTCGCAAAAGACTATGATGATCCCGCCACCTTGCAGCCTTTGTATCTGCGTGGCCCGGCTATCACTCAACCGAAGGAGCCTTATCAATCACCCGAACGCTGAAAGGAGGTTTTTTATCGCTTCACAATTGGCTATTAGTCTCCAGAAATTGACTAAATCTTTTAACGGACGGGTTGTCCTCGATAGCGTCAGTTTTGATGTCGAGCATGGAGATATCTTTGGCTATCTCGGCCCCAATGGCGCCGGAAAGACTACTTCTATCCGTATTATCCTTGGTTTGTTGCGGCCCGACTCCGGTTCAGTAGCCATTCTGGGACAGGACGCCGCTGTAGATTCCACTCGCCGCCGTGTCGGCTTTGTCCTGGAAGCTGATGGGCTTTATGAAAACCTTAATGCTGTTGCTAATCTCGCTTATTTCGCTCGGATTTATGACGTTGCTCGTCCACTAGAGCGCATTGATGAAGTGCTGTCGCTGGTTGGTTTGAAAGACCGTGCTCGCGATAAAGTATCAACTTATTCCAAAGGGATGCGGCAGCGCTTAGCCCTGGCCCGCGCCATGTTACATCAGCCTGATGTTTTTGTCCTGGACGAACCTACTGCCGGGGTTGATCCCACCGGTCAGATTGAAGTGCGTCGTATCGTGCTGGATATGGCCCATAAAGAAGGACGGACTATCTTGTTCAGCTCCCATAATCTTGATGAAGTACAGCGTATCTGTAACCGGGTTGCCATCATCGATCGCGGTGAAATTAAACTCTACGGGCGCTTGGATGAGCTCCAGCGTAACATGGGGCACGGTGTATTGACTGTTGAGACTGCCATTCCGGTTCCCGGTCATATCATTTCAGAACTGCTCCGGCAGGATGGTCTGACGTTAATCCGAAATCAGGACACGCTGCTGGTGTTCAGACTTACCAACGATATTGCTGTGTCTGATATCATCAGTTTTCTCAGTATACGCGGGGTCAGGATAGAACAGGTCAAACGTGATGACGCTACGCTGGAAGACATCTATACTACTATTCTGAAAAAGGCGGAGTCTCATTCATGAAGATCGCCTGGATTATTGCTGTAAAAGATATCCGGGAGGCGTTTCAGAATAAGGGCATTTATTTTTATATTCTTTTATTACTATTATTAGCCTTCCCCTATTTCGATGGCTTGCGTAATATCCTTGATAAGATAGAACCCGGAAATCCGGCTGCCTTGAGAGATACTGCCCGGCAGTTTCTCGGCAATCTCATGTACACTTTGCCCTTCACCTTGTCGATGTTGTTCTGTACTTACCTCGCGGCTTATGCCGTTGTTCTGGAAAAAGCTAAGCGTACGCTGGAATCACTGCTTGCCACCCCGGCCGGTCTTCGTCAGGTCTGGATCGGAAAGAGCCTTGCAGTTGCCCTTCCCGGCATTATTGTCACTTACCTGGTAATGGCGCTCGCTATCATTGTACTGAACTATGCTGTTGTCGTTCCCCGGGTAGGCGAGATTATTTTTCCCGGATCTGTACCGGTACTCGTCAGCTTTATCGCTATTCCGCTCGTGGTGTTTCTCGTCGTTTGCAACGTTTCCATATTGCAACTGATTATGACCAGTCCCCGTCTTGCCAACAGTGTGTTTATGATCGTTTTTTTGGGGTTCTATTTCATGACTGTTACCGGCTTCTCAGCCTCTTGGGATTTCGGCCTGATCTATCTGGTGCTTCTGGTAGTTTTGGTCGGCATCACCGTGATCATGACGCGCTTTTTAACCAGGGAACGGGTCGTTCTCAGCAGTAAAGGATGATAAATTGATGAACAACTGGCCTGAATTGTCGCTGGAACGTACTGCTGATTACCATTCCTGCTTTGGTTGTGGTCGGGATAATCCGATCGGTTTGAAACTGCATTTTGTTTGGGATGGTACTATAGCACGCACCGAATTTACCCCTCAAGCCGTATATCAAGGGTGGCCCGGTCTGATCCACGGCGGCATCATGGCCTGTATTCTCGATGAAGCGATGGGTTACGCTGCCCTCTTCACCGCCGGTCATTGCGTCACCGCTAAAATGGCGCTGCGTCTCAAACAGCCCGCCCGTATCGGCCAGTTGCTTGTTGTCACCGCATCGGTGAAACGGCGTACCCGGAAATTGATCGAGACCACCGCTTGTGTTGCCGCGCCGGATGGTACGATTTTCGCCGAAGCATCCGGGACCCATTTTCTCGTTAAAACTGTTCACAAGTCACCGTAAAATAGCTACAAATTATTAAGGAGACCTGGATTATGGAACGGACCCTGATACTGGTGAAACCTGATATCATGAACCGCCATCTCGGCGGGGCTGTTATTGATCGTTTGCAAAAGAGCGGCCTTCATCTTGTAGCCTTGAAGATGCTTCACATGGATGAGAAACTGGGCCGACAGCATTATGCCGCCCATGTCGAAAAAAGTTTCTTCCCCGATCTCTTGAAGTATATGACTTCTGCCCCCATTATCGCCGCTGTCTTCGAAGGACCCGGTGCTGTTGAAGTCGCTCGTAAAACTATGGGGGCCACCGATCCGGCTAAAGCAGGGCCGGGTACGATCCGCCGCGATTTCGGTCTCGATATCCAGCAGAACTCGGTCCACGGTTCCGATTCTCCGGAAACCGCAGTTGTAGAGATCAACCTGTTCTTCAAGCAAAGTGAGATATTCAGTCGGCGTTAATATTACTGTGGGCAGGAAAGTCGCGCTTCCTGCCCATGTCAGCTCTCATTCTGGTTACCTTGAGGACTATTGCATTCTGAGGACTGTTTTCGCCCCGGCCCATAATTCTTCCAGGTTGTAAAACAGCCTTTCCGTCTGGGCGAAAGTATGAATTACAACGTCTCCGTAATCCAGTAGTACCCATCCTGAATCGGCGGTACCCTCACGGTGGATCGGTCGGACGCCTTCTTTTTTAAGTACCTGTTCGATTTCTTCAGTGACAGCATTTATCTGCCGTCCGCTTTCTGCACTGCTTAAGACGAAATAGTCGGCAAAGCTGCATATTTCCCTGACATCCAGCAGTATGATATCGCTGGCCAATTTCCCGGATGCCGCTTCGACCGCCTTGTGTGCTAGTTCTGCTCCTTCCAGATCGACCTCCTGAATAATACTAAAAGATTATAACATATCCGTCTTTCTGAATTGACCTTACCAACACCCCGTGTTATATTAAAAAGCGAGTACACAATGGATATTAACTGGCTCGGTCATTCATGTTTCCGTCTTAAAGGCTCGCAACGTGTCGTTATCACTGACCCGTATTCCCCGGAAATAGGTTATACCCTGGGTAAACAGAGCGCGGCAATTATCACCGTCAGTCATCAGCATCCCGGTCACTCTTTTGTTGCCGGAATCTCCGATAATCCCCGGGTGATCAAAGGCCCCGGTGAGTACGAAGTAGCCGGTACTCTGATTATCGGGCTGGCCACTTTCCATGACCGCGAGGAAGGTAGAGCGCGCGGTAAAAACACCGTCTATGTCATTCAGCTTGATGAATTGTCTGTCTGCCACCTCGGTGATATCGGTCATCCCCTGACTGCCCGGCAGATCGAAGAAATCGGTAATGTTGATATCCTCCTTGTACCTGTCGGTGGTATGTCGACGATTAACGCCACTACCGCCGCCGAAGTGGTTCGCCAGTTGGAACCGCGCCTTGTGATTCCCATGCATTTTAAAACCCCGGTTGTCAACAAAGACCTGGAACCCATCGATCGTTTCCTGAAAGAAATGGGGGTCAAGGATGCCGCCACCAGGCCCAGACTCGTTGTCACTAAAAATAACCTGCCGGCCGGTATGCAGGTTGTCCTTCTTGATTATTGATCCGCGCTGCTGTGCTGAGGATTAAATGCCTTCTTTGTATGTCGTTGCTACCCCTATCGGCAATCTGGAAGACATCTCATTACGAGCTCTACGTGTCCTTCGCAACGTAAAATTGATCGCTGCTGAAGATACTCGCAAGACCCGTAAGCTGTTAAATGCTTATGAAATTAAAACACCCCTGACCAGTTATTATGAACACAACAAGCTCTCGAGACAGGATTATTTATTGCATTTTCTCCAGGCGGAAGGCGATGTCGCTCTCGTATCTGAAGCGGGTACCCCGGGGATTTCTGATCCAGGCTACGATTTGATCGCCGCTGCCTTCGCACACCGGATTTCTATTGTCCCCATCCCCGGGCCTTCGGCGGTGATCACGGCTATAGCTGTTTCCGGATTGCCCGCAGATAGGTTCACTTTCCTCGGTTTTTTGCCCCGCTTGTCCCGTAACCGCAAAAAGCTGCTGCAATCGGTTGTTACCGACCCGTCGACACTGGTCATTTTGGAAGCGCCCCACCGGCTGCACCCGACCCTTCAGGATTTAGTTGCCGTACTTGGCGATCGTAAAATCAGTGTTTGCCGGGAACTCACCAAGATCCACGAAGAAGTGTTTCGCGGCCAGCTCAGCCAGGTGGCCGCGCATTTTGTAGAACCGCGGGGTGAATTTACTCTGGTCATTGCCGGTTATATCGCCGTTGCCGAAAAAGTCCCGGATTTTGCTGCAATCGAGGCCAGGATGCGCCGTTTGTCCCGGCAGGGCATGCCCGCTAGAGAAGTGGTTGCTTCGCTTCACCAGGAGACCGGGATTCCCCGTAGAAAACTATATCAGTTATGGTTGAAAACCGTCTGATCGATTCAAATTGTATAATGTTGGAATAAAGATAGGTGGAGAAGACAATGAGAAGAGGATGTATCTCTTTAGGTGAAGTGAAATGCGATATGTGCCAGCGGTTAATCCCCGCCTATGACCGTTATCTGTCAGTAGAAGAAGAAAATGATAATGAAGTCAACAAAGGCAAGTTGAAGAATTACTGCGTTGATTGTGCCAGGCAAAAGGGTTTTGCCACTGTCAAGGAAGAGAAAGGCGAAAAAACGCTCACTTTCTTGACTTAGAATCCTCCGCAGTTAATAATCTCCTGGATGATTGTCATGGCCCGGAATAGCCTGTTATTCGGTACCGGTGGTGTCCCCCATAGCGCCGCAATCCGTTCCGCTGTCAGCGGGATTCAGCGCATCAGGGAACTCGGTTTAGGTTGCATGGAGCTGGAATTCGTGCACCAGGTGAAGATGGGTTCCGCCACGGCTCGTGAAGTCGCCGCCGCCGCTCATCAGGCCGGGGTCAGTCTCTCTGTGCATGCTCCTTATTACATCAATTTTAACTCCCGCGAACCGGAGAAGGTTACGGCTAGCCGCATCCGGTTGCTTCAAGCGGCTCGCGTCGGTTCTCTTTGTGGTGCTCACAGCGTGATATTCCACGCCGCTTTTTACCTTGGTGATCCTCCTGAACAAGTCTATTCCAGGGTAAAAAATAATCTGATTGAAATTCTTGAAGTGTTGCAAAAAGAAAATATCCGCATCTGGCTCCGGCCGGAAGTCATGGGCAAAGCGAGTGAATTCGGGACTATCGATGAAATCCTGCGCTTGAGCACCGAACTTGAAGGTGTCCGGCCTGCCCTGGATGTTGCCCACTGGCATGCTCGTGCCGGTCAATTCAACACTTATCCCGAGTTCATGGCTGTCCTTGATCAAATTAAAACTGCCCTCGGACCGCCTGGTCTGGCTGATATGCACATTCATCTTTCCGGCATTCGTTACGGGAAAAGTGGTGAAATCAAGCATTTAAACCTTGAAGAATCCGATTTTCAATTTCTTGGACTGTTGCAGGCTTTGCGCGATACCGGTGCCGGTGGCTCGGTTGTATGTGAAAGCCGCAATCTGGAACAGGACGCTCTTTTACTGCAGCAGGCGTATCGGGATCTATCGAAAGAAGCTTGACTGTTTCGTTTGCCTCTTTCTGCTATTTCGCAATAAAAAAAGGGGGTAATCTTTGCGATTACCCCCGGCATCCTCCTCAACCTCGACTCACCGGCGGTTAACACTACCGCATAGGTTTTGTCTAACTCAACCTCAACTTATCAGGTCCGAGTCAAGTCTTGAGTTCCGTTGCCCCGCTTCGCGCAGGGTCTTATCTGGGAAAGAGCCATACTCCTGTGTATTTCTGAAGTTTCATCCTGCACCTCCCAGTCCAGATTAGGTGCTACGACCTTACTTCTATTATAACCGATTAATAATCAAGAATGTCAATAGGTTCAGTACTATTTTCTTTCTTGGAAAAGTCGCTATTTCTCTTTTTATTGCGTCACGTTTGTTCCTTTCTGTTATAATATTCAATAGCGGGTGGTCATTTATCTAGTTCAGAAGGTGTTACTATGAATTCAACCTGGCGCCGTAGCGGTTTCATTTATATCATTATTTTACTGGTCGGCGTAGCTCTGGCGACCTATCTCTTCTCTAATTCGGAAAAACTGGAAGAGAAACCCCTCAGCCAGATCATCGCCATGTCTGAAAAAGGTGAGATTAAACAGATCCTCGTCGATGGCCAGTGGCTTACGATCACTGATGCTAATGGTAAGAAAATCCGCAGTTATAAAGGAGACCCCAACCTTTTTGAAATTACTGGCCTTGACCTTACCGGAGTTGAATATGAAATTAAGCCCGGCGGTTTCGATTGGGGCAGCCTTCTCCTCGGCGGGCTGTTGCCGCTCATCATCTTCGGCGGGCTGTTTTTTTTCCTTTTGTCGCGTCTCCGGGGCGCCAACAATCAGGCAATGAGTTTCGGCCGGAGCCGCGCCCGTCTTACTCCTCCCTCCAAGCCCACCGTCACTTTTGACGATGTCGCCGGCGTCGAAGAAGCCAAAGTAGAGCTTCAGGAAGTGGTCGATTTTTTGAAATCCCGGGAAAGGTTTCAGGCTCTCGGCGCTCGTATCCCCCGCGGTGTTCTCCTGGTCGGCCCTCCCGGCACCGGCAAGACGCTGCTGGCCCGGGCTGTCGCCGGCGAAGCCGGTGTCCCGTTTTTTTCAATCAGCGGCAGTGAGTTCGTCGAGATGTTTGTCGGTGTCGGCGCCGCTCGTGTTCGCGATCTTTTTGACCAGGCTAAACACCAGGCCCCCTGTATCGTTTTTGTTGATGAAATCGATGCCGTAGGACGCCAGCGTGGTGCCGGACTGGGTGGGAGCCACGACGAGCGCGAACAAACCTTGAACCAGATTTTAACCGAGATGGATGGTTTTGATACCAACACCAGTGTCATCGTACTGGCAGCTACCAACCGCCCTGACATTCTCGATCCTGCTCTCCTGCGGCCCGGTCGCTTCGACCGCCGGGTCATCCTCGACCGTCCCGATATCAACGGCCGTGTCGAGATACTTAAGGTTCATGCCAAGGGTAAACCGCTGGCGAATGATGTCAATCTCGAAGTTCTCGGTCGCCAGACTGCCGGCTTCAGCGGCGCTGATCTCGCAAACTTGGTGAATGAGTCCGCTATTCTCGCCGGCCGGCGCAGTAAAAAAGTGATTGAGATGGTCGATCTTGAAGACTCGATCGATAAAGTACTACTCGGTCCGGAACGTAAAAGCCGCCGTATCAGTCTCAAGGAAAAAGAAATTACTGCCTACCATGAAGGTGGTCATGCCCTTGTGTCGAAAATGTTACCCGATGCCGATCCGCCCCGTAAAATATCGATCATCCCGCGCGGCATGGCTGGCGGATATACTAAATCCCTGGAAGAAGACCGGTCATACTGGAGTCGGTCCAAGATTATTGCCAGCATCACCACTTTTATGGCCGGTATCGCGGCGGAAAAGATTATTTTTAATGAAGTGACTACCGGGGCGCAGGATGATATCAAGCGGGCAACCGAGCTCGCCCGCCGTATGGTGACTGACTTCGGTATGAGTGATCGTCTCGGGCCGCGCACTTTCGGCGACCGCCAGGAAATGGTTTTCCTCGGGCGTGAAATCTCGGAACAGCGCGATTACGGGGAGAAAATTGCTGATGCCATCGACGAGGAAGTTAATCGTATTATCCGGGAAGCTCATGAACGGGCGATCGAGATATTGACCGCTAATAAAGATGTCCTCCTTCGACTTGCCCAGACTTTGATCGTCGAAGAAACCCTGGAAGCGGAACGGTTGGAAGCAGTCTTTAAAGGTCCTGTCGAATCACTCGGTTCATCCCCTGCCCCCGCCGCCGGAGTTGAATCGACGAAACCGGTTGCCGAGCCTCGGAAACCAGGCCCGGTGATCAATCCTGTACCCAAGCAAGCTCCCGCGGGTTGATTGATAGCAAATGAAGCGCTTCCGGTGAACCCTTTCATTTGTTCCGGTACACGATGTAATGGGCAAGTGTTTCCAGTGCCTTTTTTGCCTCGTGCTCCGGTATTCCGTTCAGGAAGCGTAATGCCTTCTGTGAGTAACTGATCGCTATCTGGTAACACTCGTCCAGGATTTTCGGTGAATTCCGGATTAATTTGATGACCGCTCCCGTGATTTCTGTACCGCTGCGGTCGCCGAAAAGCATCTTGACCACCGGCTCGTTCGGATAATATTCGAGCAGCAGCAGTACCGGCAGAGTAATCGTCCCCTGCGTCAGGTCCGAACCCGTTGGTTTTCCCAGTTCTTTTTCGGTTCCGGTGAAATCCAGGATATCGTCGACTACCTGGAAGGCAATACCCAGATTGTACCCGTAACTCACCAGCGTCTGGATTGCTTCTTCGGGGGCGTTGCACAGGACGGCTCCCGATTCGGTGGCCGTGGTAAAAAGCGTAGCCGTTTTCTGGGCGATCCGTTGGAAATATTTTTCTCTGGTCTGGTTCAGCGCGAAAGCGTTAATCGACTGGTCTATTTCACCGCTCGATATCGTCTTTAATGTCTTGCTGAACAGCTTGATGACCCGGAGGTTGTCTGTACTCGCTATCAGGTTGCCTGCCTCGGCAAACAGATAGTCGCCCAGTAGTATTGCCTGTTCTTCGCCCCATAATTTGTTTACCGTCGGCCTGTTCCGCCGCACTAACGAGTGATCGATGGCGTCGTCATGTACCAGGGTTGCTGTATGCAGTAGCTCCAGTCCGGCGGCCATCGGTATCAGTGTTTCCAGCCGGTAGTCAAAAATTTTCCCTGAAAACAGGGTCAGCGCCGGCCGGATTCTTTTTCCATTGCCCTTCAGAATGTGTTCCAGTAAGGTGGCTAAGTGCTGAAAATCTACGGATTTTATCGATTGTATTTTTTCTTCGACCTTTTGTAGATCGTCTTTTATCGGAGTATAAAGGTGGTCCAGGTCGATTCGGGTTTTCCTGGAAACTGCCATAATTCCCATCACGCGCTGCCGTGTCCCAATCGGGCTATTTCTGTGTCAGCTATTTTCTCATCCAGTTTCGTAAAAAGTGGCTGCGGAGGTTCCAGTTTCTGGCCCGCCGCCGGACGGTTGATTCGCCAGTCGTTGACTTTGCCATGGAATCCCAGGTATTCATGAAGCTTCTGTGAAGTGAACGGCAGGAAAGGATACAGCATCGTCTTCAGGTCTGCAATTACCGCAATCGTTGTCCAGAGCGAGGTGGCGGCTGCCGCCCGGTCCTTTTTAATCATCTTCCAGGGTGATTTCTCGTCCAGGTAGCGGTTTGCTTCCTGCGCTAACGCCATGATCGTCCGCATCGCTTCCCGGAAATGACATCCGTGAAGCAGGTTGTCTACTGTTTTCAAAGTTGTTTCTGAATTCTTCAGCAAAGCCTGGCTGGAACTGTCCGTCTCGCCCGGTGATGGCACTGCTCCGTCGAAATTCCGGTAGACAAAGGTCAGTACCCGGTTCACCAGGTTGCCGTAGGTCGCTACCAATTCATCATTATTCTTCCGGATAAATTCGTACCAGCTAAAGTCGGTATCCGATGTTTCCGGCATGTTGGCGGACAAAAAATACCTCAGCGGGTCGGGATCATATTTCGCCGTGTAATCCGGCACCCAGACTGCCCAGTTCCGGCTTTTCGACTCTTTTTTCTTCTCCATTGTCAAAAACTCATTAGCCGGGACGTCGAAAGGCAGATTCAGTCCCCCGTAACCCATCAACATCGCCGGCCAGATAATAGTATGAAAAACGATATTGTCTTTGCCGAGGAAAAAGTATGACTTGGCTCCGTTCTCCCAGAAATCCCGCCATTTTTCCGGGTCCCCCGTTTTTTGTGCCCATTCCTTGCTCGCCGAGAGGTACCCGATAACTGCCTCGAACCAGACGTAGATGCGCTTGGTTTCATACCCGGGGACCGGTATCGTGATACCCCAGTCGATATCTCTGGTGATCGCCCGGTCTTTCAACCCTTCTGCCAGATAGCCCTTGGTAAAGTTCAAGACATTCTGCCGCCAGTGGGTCTGTTTGTTTACCCACTGCTCAAGCTTGTCCTGGAAAGCCGTCAGCTTCAAAAAAAAGTGTTCCGAATCACGGAATTCGGGTGCGGTCCCGCAAATCCGGCAGTGTGCTTGTTGCAATTCGGCGGCATTCAGGGGTTTCCCGCAGTTGTCGCATTGGTCCCCGCGTGCCCCGGCGTATCCACAATGCGGACAGGTCCCTTCCACGTAACGGTCGGGCAGGAATCTCAGGTCTTTGGGGCAATAAGGCTGCAGCATGCTGTCCTTATATATGTAACCCTTCTTCAGGAGGGTTAAGAAAATGTCATGAACAACGGTGGTGTGGTTCGGGGTGTGGGTGCTCGTGTACAGGTCGAAGGTAATGCCCAGTTTCTGCCAGGCGTCGAGGTGCGATTCATGGTATCGGGCGACGATCTCTTCCGGATTTTTCTTTTCCTGTTCCGCTTTGATGGTTATCGGCGTTCCGTGTTGATCGGAACCTGAGACGACCAGTACGTTGTTTCCCTTCATGCGATGATACCGGGTAAAGATATCTGCAGGCAGATTTGCCCCGGCAATTTGTCCCAGGTGCAGATTTCCGTTGGCATAAGGCCAGGCCACGCCGATAAAAATGTTCTCCGTCATCGTCTCTATTCCTGGTGCTTTGTTACAACGTTAAAATATATCATAAATCATAGAGACCTTACACGAATGATATCCCCGGTCTCTCTCTTGACAACCCGTCTTTAAAATGACAAAATAATAATTAGCAATCGAAGCCTTAGAGTGCTAATCGAGGGTCAAGATGCTTTCGCAAAGACAGCAGAAAATACTTGATACGATTATTATCCAGTATGTGACCCGGGCAAAACCGGTACCGTCACAAAGCATAATCGAAGACCGTTATCTCGGCGTCAGTTCGGCTACAATCCGCAACGAGATGGCCCATCTCGAAGAAGAGGGTTATATTTTGCGCCCCCATACTTCAGCCGGAAGTATCCCTACCGATAAGGGTTACCGCCACTATGTCGAATCTATCGGTGATATTGCGTTGCCTGAAGCCGAACAAGAAAGGTTACAGCAGACTTTCGGCTCGATGGAAGGCGGATTGGATCGCTGGCTGGATCTCGCCGCGTCTCTCCTTGCGAGCATGGTGCATAATAACGCGGTCGTTTCCGCTCCCCGGTCATCTATCTGCACTTTCAAGCACCTGGAACTGGTCAGCGTCCATGACCTGCTCGCTTTGCTGGTACTGGTCTTGAACGGTGCCCGCGTCCGTCAGTTGCTTATTGCCCTGGATCACGCCGTCACCCAGGACACACTCACCGTCCTTGCAAATAAGTTGAGTTCCCTCTATACCGGTCTTAATGCCCGCAAGATCGCCGGTGTCAGTAAGCAAATGGGTCCTGCAGAGCAGAAAATGACCGAATATGTCGTGAAAATCATGGAAGCTGAAGACGAACATGATAATCCGCAACCCTATCTTGACGGTCTTCATTTCCTTTTCAGTCAACCTGAATTTATCAATAATCGCAGTCTCGCCCTTTCCCTGGTGGAACTTATCGAAGACGGGAGCCTTTTGCGGAATATCATCCCGCCGGGGATGGATGATCGCCGGGTGCAGGTGATTATCGGCAAGGAAAACCGGGCGGAGCTGATTCATGGATACAGCATTGTCTTGAGTCGATATGGTACCCCCGAACGGGCTTCCGGAACTATCGGGGTCATTGGACCGACCCGGATGCCGTATCCCCGCGCCATTGCTACCGTTAGATTCTTGACTTTGATACTGAGTCGTCTTGTCGATCACCTGTATAACATTAACTCGCGACCGGAGAACTGATAATACTCTTGACAACCTTGATCCCGGAGATTAAAAGCGTATGTTGGAAGAACAAGATATTACCTTTGAACAAAAAAACGGATCTGAAAACAATGAAATCTCTTCTTTGCAAAAAGAACTGGCAGAAATCAGGGCGAAAGCCGAAGCAAATCTTGCCGGATGGCAACGGGCTCAGGCTGATTACGCTAATTACAAGCGGCGTGCCGAGCAGGAAAGAGAAGATATTGTAAAATATGCCAGTGCCGCGCTTATTCTCAGACTCCTGCCCGTCATAGATGATTTTGAGCGGGCGACCGCCTCTTTCCCGGATGATATCGGTAACCATCCCTGGGTTGAAGGCATGAGACTTATCCAGCGTAAGATGAAATCCGTCCTCGAAAACCAGGGCGTCACCCCGATTGCAACGTCGGGTGAAAAATTTGATCCCCGGTTTCATGAAGCCGTTCGGCAGGTCAACGGACCTGAAGGTTTAATTATTGAAGAAGTCCAGAAAGGTTATAAGTTTTTTGACCGGGTTATCCGTACCAGTCAGGTCGCTGTCGGTAATGGACAACCAGTCGCCGGCAACGATAAAGATATTCAAAAAGAAGCCGGGGCATTTTAGTCCGGCCTCGTTTTTAAGGAGGACCTCGAATGGGTAGAGCTGTTGGTATTGATCTGGGAACCACTTTTAGCGAGATCGCTGTCATGGAAGGTGGCGAGCCTAAAGTAATTCCCTCCGCCGAAGGCGGCAATTTATTCCCTTCTGTCGTCGCTATCAGTAAGAGCGGCGAGCGTCTTGTCGGTCAGTTAGCCCGCCGTCAGGCGATCGTTAATCCTGATAACACTGTCTACAGTATTAAGCGGTTTATGGGTCGTAAATGGGGCGAGCCGCTCGGTCGTGAACTTCCTGTCGAAGAAGACGCCCGTCGTAAAACTTATAAGGTCTTACGCGGCCCCAATAATGAAGTCCGGGTCGCCATGGGTGGTAAAGAGTACAGCCCCCCGGAAATTTCCGCCATGATCCTGCAAAAACTAAAGGCTGATGCCGAAGCCTATCTCGGTGAAAAAGTAACCGACGCCGTGATCACTGTCCCCGCTTACTTTAATGATGCCCAGCGTCAGGCCACCAAGGACGCCGGTGCTATCGCCGGGTTGAATGTCCTTAGGATTATCAATGAACCCACTGCCGCTTCACTGGCTTATGGACTTGATAAAAAGAAGGAAGAAACGATTGCTGTTTACGATCTCGGCGGTGGTACTTTCGATATCTCCGTCCTCGAACTCGGCGAAGGCACTTTTTTGGTTAAGTCCACTTCCGGTGATACTCATCTCGGCGGTGATGATTTCGACCAGAAGGTTATGGACTGGCTCTCTGATGAATTTAAAAAAGACCAGGGTATCGATCTCCGCAACGACCGTATGGCCTTGCAGCGTATCAAGGAAGCGGCTGAAAAAGCCAAGATCGAACTTTCAACGGTTCAGCAAACTGATATCAATTTGCCCTTTATCACCGCTGACGCCAGCGGCCCCAAGCACCTCAACTATACTTTGACCCGGGCGAAACTCGAGCAGTTGGTTATGGATCTCGTGGAAAAGACTTTAGGGCCCTGCCGCCAGGCGCTTCAGGATGCCGGCAAGACCACCGCCCAGATCGATGAAGTCATTCTGGTCGGTGGTGCGACTCGTATGCCCCTTGTCCAGCAGAAGGTAAAACAATATTTTGGCAAAGAACCCAATAAAGGAGTAAATCCGGATGAGGTGGTTGCGATCGGTGCCGCTATTCAGGCCGGTGTCTTGAAAGGCGAAGTAAAAGATGTCCTTCTCCTCGATGTTACCCCGCTCACTCTTGGTATCGAGACACTCGGTGGCGTGGCTACGTCGCTTATCCCCCGCAATACCACTATCCCGACTTCCAAGAGTCAGATCTTCTCTACTGCGGCTGATAATCAACCCGGTGTGGAGATACACGTTCTCCAGGGTGAACGGCCGATGGCTGGAGATAACCGTACCCTCGGTCGGTTTATGCTCGATGGTATTCTGCCAGCTCCGCGCGGCATGCCTCAGGTCGAAGTGACCTTTGATATCGATGCCAACGGTATCTTGAGTGTACGCGCCGTTGACAAAGGTACCGGCAAGGAGCAGAAGATTACCATCACCGCTTCCAGTGGTCTTTCGAAAGATGAGGTCGAGCGGATGAAACATGAGGCTGATTCTCACGCTGCCGAGGATGCTCGGCGCAAAGAAGAAGTTGAAACCCGCAACCAGGCCGATACTATCGCCTACACCGCTGAAAAGACGCTACGCGACAATAAAGACAAGATACCTGCCGATTTGAATTCTGAAATCGAAGGTAAAATCAAGACGGTGCGTACTGCTTTGCAGGGCTCGGATATCCCGGCCCTTAATAATGCTGTCCAGGACCTCAACCAGGCTATGCAGAAAGTCGGCCAGGCGGTCTATGGCCAGCAGCAACCACCCCCCGGTGGCCAGCCGCCGCCTCCACCACCGCCCGGTGGTAATAAAGGCCAGGACGGCACGGTTGAAGGTGAATTCCGGGAAGTCTAATTAATCAGCGATACCCGGTGTTTTTACTGGGGGGCGCTCCGGCAGCGCCCCCTTTATTTTTACGAATTTTCTGGATGCGCCGGTTAATTTGATAGTAAAAATGGTGATTGCAGTTTTTCTCTCTGGTATAATAGAGTTTTGGGTAATATGCACTGATCAGGAATTTGTGTATGGCAGAAAAACGCGATTATTATGAAGTACTCGGTCTGAACAGGAACTGTTCTGAAGAAGATATCAAAAAAGCTTTTCGCAACCTCGCTTTTAAATACCATCCCGACCGCAATCATGAACCGGGTGCCGAAGCAAAATTCAAAGAGATAAATGAAGCCCACGAAGTACTTTGTGACCCGCAGAAAAGGGATAGATACGACCAGTTCGGCTTTCGCGGCAACGGTGGTTTCGGCCAACAGGGTTTTGAAGGTTTCGACACGGGCGGTATCGGTGATATTTTTGAAGCCTTTTTCGGTGGTTCCACTACCTCCACCCGCCACTCCCCCCAGCGGGGTGCCGACTTGTTGCAGCGGATCACTATCACCCTCGAAGAAGCCGCTTTCGGTGTGGAAAAAGAAATTGTTATTTCCCGTACTGAACACTGTTCGGTATGCCAGGGTACCGGCAGCAAACCCGGCGTTTCTCCGGTTCGCTGTAACGAGTGTAACGGCACCGGACAGGTCCGTCGTGTTCATCAGAGTATGTTCGGCCGTTTCACCAATGTAACCCCCTGCCCCCGCTGCCGCGGCGAAGGTAAGATGATTACCGAGCCTTGCCTGCAATGTCATGGCACCGGACGGGAGCGGAAACAGCGCACTCTATCAGTGAAAATACCCGGCGGTGTCGATGACAGCTCACGGGTGCGCCTCGCTGGTGAAGGTGAGGCTGGCTCGCGTGGCGGACCGAATGGTGACGTCTATATTGACATTTCCGTCCGTGAGCATGAACTCTTTACCCGTGATGACGATAATCTGATCTACAATCTTCCGATTAACTTTGTTCAGGCTGCTCTCGGTGCCGAAGTTGATGTGCCGAGCATTGACGGCTCTACCAAATTGAAAATCCCCGCTGGTAGCCAGACCGGTTCCGTCTTTAAAATTAAAGGCAAAGGGGTTACCCATCTGCGCAGCAGCGGACGCGGCGACCAGCTTGTTATTCTGAAAGTAGTCACCCCGCAATCGCTGAATAAACGCCAGCGGGAACTCTTCGAAGAACTTTCCCGCACTATGGAACCGGGGAAAAAGAAATAGTCCCCTGATTATTCCGAAGGGGACTCATGGCTAAAATGGCATCGCCGAATCCTTTCTTATTGTCTTGATCAGGAGTATGTGGACGGTCACTCCCATCACGACTACTGCCAGGATAATCCTGACCGCCCCGCTTTCGGTAGCAAATATCGCGGTACACAGGATCGTTATCCATAATAAACTCAGTGTCCAGGCTTTCATGTACCGGGACATTCCCCGGCCTTTCAGGTAATTGTCAATATAGGTACCGAAAAACCGGTTACTCAGGAGTGCCTTATACAGTCGCGGCGAACCTCGTGTATAACAAATAGCCGCCAGTAACAGAAATGGCGTGGTCGGCAACACCGGAACGATGATCCCGACGATTCCCAGGATTAGAGCAATTGTTCCCGCAGCAACAAACAGCCGGTTTTTTATTCGACCTTTCAGTAGGGTCATGTTTTTATTATATATGTAAATAAATACTGGTTCGAGGCCGTTGTTCGAGCGACCCGTTACTGAAAAATGTCTCCGTCAGCCTGTCTGCCGTCCCCTCAATTGTATCCTCATAATTATGCTATAATCGCAACTATGCGGGTTCAAATATATTTTTTCGCTCAATCGCGGGAAATCGTTGGCGACACCCAGCGCTCCTTTGACCTCGCAGAAGGCGCCGATGTTGCCCATTTGCTTGCCCGCTTACTGCAGCAATACCCCGATTTGCAGCATCTTGATATCCGGGTCGCCGTAAATTCCGAGTACGCGGAAAATTCTCAGATATTACACGATGGCGATGAGGTTGCCATAATTCCGCCGATCAGTGGGGGTTAATATGATCGAAATTACCAGCTCTCCCGTCTCTGTCCAACCGGTCATTGATCACGTCAGGCAGAATCATCACGGCTGTCTGGTTAACTTTGTCGGCACGGTCCGCGATCATTCGGAAGGTAAACAGGTCATTTACCTTGAATACGAGACCTACCGTAAAATGGCTGAAAATAAGCTTCACGAGATTATTCGAACCATAAAACAACGCTGGGCTGCCGATTGCGCTGTCGTCCACCGCATCGGGCGAGTCGAGGTCGGCGATACCGTCGTTGTTATCGTCGTCGGCGCTGGTCACCGGGCTGAAGCTTTCGTCGCCTGCCAGTATGCCATCGATCGTATAAAAGAGATCGTCCCCATCTGGAAAAAAGAATACTATACCGACGGCTCGAGCTGGATCGGCCACCCCCCAACACCGTAGTCTGCCTGTCCCGTGCTGCCGTAAGCCCTGGTCTATTTATCTCTTCGGTTGTAAGACTGTTTCCTTTATTGTCTTGGATCTGATTTCGTCTTGCCGTTCCGGGGCAAAGCAGAACCTTCCGGAAGGTTTCTTTTCTCCCGTCACTGCCTGAGGCTGGCATCGCTTCAATCAGAACCATCACTGGTACTATTGATTCCTTTTCCGCCGCATCTTATGCTTGAAGCATGAAATGCTGTAGAAGATGCATCGTTATCTCAGTTATCATTCTATCGTTCCTGTTGCCCGGTTGTTCTCAAGTCGCCTCGTTTTTTTCGCTAACTCCGTTCACCCCTGCCCCAACCGGTCCGATAAGTTCTTCCCCCACCACTCCGCCAACCACTCCCGTCTACCCCGCTACCGGCAATCTTACCGTCCATTTCATCGATGTCGGGCAAGGCGATGCCATTCTGATCGATCTTGGGGAATATGAGGTATTGATCGATGCCGGCGCTAAAACTCCCGGGGTAGTTGGTTATCTTTCCCGTTTTGTGGACGGCCCCCTCGACGTTATCGTTGCTACGCATGTCCACGCCGACCACATCGGCGGTTTAATTGAAGTGTTATCTCGTTTCCCGGTGCGGGAAATCTGGCATACCGGCGATACCGCAACCACGGTTACCTATAAAAATTTTATGGTCGCAGTCAATGCTGAAGGAGCGCTGGTTCGGATTGCCGAGCGCGGGCAGACTATCACCGCTGGTTTATTGACGTTGCATATTCTGAACCCTCCCCACCCCCTGCCCCCTGAAGCTAATAATACTTCTATCGTTCTCTGGTTGCGGTATGGCGAAATCGATTTCCTTTTTCAGGGCGATGCTGAATCAGCCGCCGAAGCATCTATGCTTGCCGCTCCCCAGATCCGGATTCCTGATTGTGATATTTTGAAAGTGGGTCATCACGCCTCACGCACCTCCTCCTCTGCCGCATACCTGGATGTCGTTCGTCCCGAGGTCGCCGTCTATATGGCCGCATCCGGTAATACTTACGGCCATCCCCACTCCGAAACCATCGCCGCTCTCCAGAATATCGGGGCCAGAATATACGGCACTGACGTCTCCGGCTCCATCGTCATTGCTACCGACGGCGTCTCCTTCTCTGTCAGTACCGAAAAATGATCTGGTTTGTTATGGTTGCTGAATTAGGTTTGTGACGTCCTCCGGAGGGACGTCTTTCGCCTCGCCTGTCGCTGTATATCTCAGGTCGTTGCCCTCCCGCATGATTCTGATAAATAACACCGGTTGGCTTTGCCTCCCCCGGCTTCAATTCATCTGTGTATTAAATATTAATTGCCTTAGTCGAGGCGGGAATTCTGCTGCTGTCAAGGCGTATTTCTCGTCTTCCCGTAGAATGTGCTAATATCCATGCACGATGTATCCGGATATGTCAGGGAGATTGAACGATGAACTTGCCACCTTCCGTCGTCCCGGAGGTAATCCCAACGGCCAGACGCTCGATCGCCAGGGCCGACTTCTTACCTGCGAGCATTCCGGACGCCGGGTTGTCCGCACCGGGATCGACGGTATGGTGAAAGTCCTCGCAGAATATTACCAGGGCAAACGGCTCAACAGTCTCAATGACATTATTGTCCGCTCCGACGGCTCGGTCTATTTTACCGACCCTACTTTCGGCCTGGGGATGCCGCCGTTAGGGTGCAAGTGGCAACGCTTTCGCTTCCGTTCGGAAAGGAGAACAATGTTGTCCGGCACCGCCGGCTTACCCGGGTAAGTAAATAATATGTGGGTTAGTGACTTCTGGTCTGTTTATGGTAGAGTTGAAATATATGGCTGAAATTTACGACTTCTGGCACCGCCAGATCAACTATTTCCGGGTTTCGATAACTGACTTCTGTAATCTGGACTGTGTCTACTGTGCCGAGAAACCGGTTCCCCGCCTCCCCATGTCCGAATTGCTTACTTATGAAGAGATCGTTCGCCTCATCGGGATTGCCGCTCAACTCGGCATTAAAAAGGTCCGCTTTACCGGCGGCGAGCCGTTACTGCGTCCTCAGTTCAGTAATCTGGTTCGCCTGACCGCGGCTGTCCCTGGCATTGATGATATTGCCGCTACCACCAACGGCACTTTGCTTCGTAAATATGCCCGGGAATTGAAAGAAGCCGGTCTGCACCGGGTTAATATCAGCCTGGATACAATGTGGGCTGACCGCTTTCGGGAGATCACCCGGATCGATGCCCTTGCCGAAGTCATTGCTGGTATCGCTGAAGCCAACCGGGTCGGCCTCACCCCGGTAAAAATAAACATGGTAGTGATGCGCGGCCGTAATGATGACGAGATTGTTGATTTCGCCCGTAAGACCATCACCGACGGTTGGAATGTCCGTTATATTGAAGATATGCCCTTTGGTAACGAGGCCAATGGCTCTGCGGCGGTCGTTTCCGCGCACGAAATTCAGGATCGGATTCAGGTTCTGGGGAAACTTGAACCCTATAAACCTCACAAAGGCAACGGCCCTGCCCGCTATTATCGTTTTGTCGGTGCCCCGGGTACCGTCGGTTTCATCAGTCCGATGACCGAACATTTCTGCCAGACCTGCAACCGACTCCGCCTCACCGCGGACGGTCACCTGCGGCCCTGTTTGCTTGATGACGATGAACTTGATATCAAGTCCGCCCTGCGGCGCGGTGCTGACGATGCCGAATTAAAGTCGATTATCCAGCGGGCCGTCACCGGCAAACGGGAACGCCATCACCTGAATGAAGGCCAGCGTGCCCCTGAAAAACCCATGCGCCAGATCGGCGGTTAGCCTGATATTTTTCTGACATGATCCGGTTTCTTGTGATTCAATAATATTATGCCCTGTAATTCGTGAACATGTTAAAATTTTTATCGCCATGGCAAAAGAAATCATTTTTTGTTGAAGAAGATCCTGAGAGCGGCTATAATGCCCATACTCTCGATTACCCCATGTGCACTCAATTATCATCCGGTCAAGAACGGTACTCTTGACAGTATTGTTATCGATATCAGTCATAACTTGAAAATGGATAAGGAAGCCTATGTCGAAATGTATTTCAAGTAGCCTTCCTTGTCCCGGATTGGGGGAATAATAGAATGGAAAAACTATCGCACGTTACCCCCGGCGGGGAAGCCAGGATGGTTGACATAAGCGCAAAAAACGTAACCGTTCGCGTTGCTGTAGCCAGTGGTCGGGTCAGTATGAAACCGTCTACCCTTGCCGCTGTCAAATCTGCTTCTCTGAAAAAAGGGGATGTGATCGCCGCTGCCCGTATTGCCGGTATTATGGCCGCTAAAAAGACGCCCGACCTGGTTCCTCTTTGTCACACCATCCTGCTTGACGAAGTTACGGTTGACTTCGATCTGTCCGGTATCGATTCAATCATTATCACTGCCACCGCTAAAAGTACCGGTAAAACCGGCGTCGAAATGGAAGCTTTGGTCGCTGTCTCTGTTGCCGCCCTCACTATCTATGATATGGCCAAAGCCGTCGACAAAGGCATCATCATCACTGATATCCGCCTTGAAAGCAAGACCGGCGGCAAAAGCGGCTCTTACACCCGTTCAGCTTCTCGCTGACTCCGGTCGTCTCCTGATTCAATATCCCGACCGGTAGACCTGAGTCTATATTCCACGGATTCTCAGGCATTTATAAACCACTGAAATGAGCTGTGTTTTACATAACATGTATCATTTGCACGGCTGGCCTTCCTCAAGTATAATTTGAAAACTGGTATCCATCTTTTTTCCTGGGTAAAACGCAGCATCCACAGGGACCACTCTGTATTAAGATAGACGATGCGTTGAGGAGGTATTAATGAAGGGACCACGTTTATTCCTGATTCCTGTCGTGTCGCTCGCAGCAGTCATCCTTGCATCCTGTGCTGCCGGCCCGGCGACCACCCCCACACCAGAACCCCGCACCGCCACCCCGCCTGTCACCACCACCAAACCGCCGACTCAAACGGTTAACGACCAGACGCCCAAGTACGGCGGCACCATTACTCTCTGGAGGTCCGGAGATATCCTCGGCTTCGATGAAGCCTTTAACCCGGTCTGGATCACTGTCACCAACCATCTCACCAACGATGAAATGCTAACCGGCGACTGGGCGAAAGGTCCGGCTGGCAGCAATACCTATTCCTGGTTGTCTAACGGCAACTACTCCTGGGCCAGCAAAGGTGCCTCTGTCGCTGAAGCCTGGGAAATTATCGAACCGGGGCATATGACCTTCAAGATTCGCAAGGGCATCCGCTTTGGCATGAATCCGAACAGCGAGGCCAGTCGTCTCGTGAACGGGCGGGAATTAACCGGAGATGATGTCGTGTACAGCATGAACCGCATGCTTACCGACCCCCAGGCTTACTGGAAAACTGCTGCTCCGGTCTGGTCGGCCAGTGTCAAGGTAACGATGATCGATAAGTATAACGTCGAAGTTGTTGGTTCCAAATTGCCGGATCATGCTTATAACATGGCGGCCTACGTTGTTGATTTTATGAGCGTAATCCCCAAGGAGGTTGTCGCCAGATACGGTGACATGCGTGACTGGCGCCGGTCTGTCGGCAGCGGTCCTTTTTTCCTTACGGACTTCGTGTCCAACAGCTCAGCCACTTTTGTGAAGAATCCGAACTACTGGCGCAAAGATCCGGTCGGACCGGGAAAAGGCAATCAGTTGCCTTATGCTGATGGCGTCAAGGTGCTGATTATCCCGGATATTTCCACTGCCATCTCCGCGCTACGCACGGCTAAACTCGATATTCTTAGTGGACAAAATTTTGACGATGCCAAAAGCATTCGTGCTACAACTCCCCAGTTGAAAGCGCTTGACTATACCCCGGCGGGTGCTTTCCAGATATTTATGCGCACTGATAAACAAGAATTGCCTTATAAAGACATCCGGGTACGGCAAGCGTTGATGATGGCTACCAATTTCGATGCTATCGTGAAAGACCTCATGGGTGGCAAAGCCCAGAAACAGTCCTGGCCGATCACCCCGATGCCTGATTTCAGAGATGCCTATCTCCCCCTGGACTTGGCGCCGGCATCGGTTCAGGAGTTGTATGTTTACAATCCCACCAAGGCGAAAAAACTCCTCTCGGACGCCGGGTATCCTAACGGCTTTAAAGCCAGAATAATTGTTTACGCTACCGCATTCAATACGGACTATGTCTCCGTGGTAAAAGGAATGTGGGAGAAGGTCGGCGTCGAACTGATTATCGAACCGGTTGAATTCGGGGTTTACAATACCCGCTGGGCGCAGCGTAACTACGATGAACTGTTTTATGCCGGGATGGCAAGCTCGGGTACCTACCGCCGCTGCACCAACTATGTCGGTACCGGTGCCGGATGGAACCTCAGCTACGTGAATGATCCCAAGAACCTTGAAGCCCGCGACAAGATGTGTGAGTTGTTCAATGCCGGCAACGATGCCGCCTGTGACAAATATAACCGCGAGTTCATGGCTTACCTTCTTGAGCAGGCATGGGTAATACCGACTCCTGTCCAGGAATTGAGTACTTTCTGGTGGCCCTGGATCAAAGGCTATAACGGTGAGCTCAGCCCCGGTATCATCAATGAATGGCAGGAAACCATGTACATCTGGGTGGATACTGATCTGAAGAAAAAGATGGGCTACTAGTAGTTTGCTCCCTGCATATTAAAAATCGGGGAGGTGGGAACGGATGACCCTCATCCGTTCCCACC
>JBBITI010000024.1:0-37729 GCA_037440885.1 Dehalococcoidales bacterium
TAATATTCCGAGTCCCGGCCATTCCAGTACCCGGAATATCATCCCAGATTACTTATATTCGATTGATCACTGGGCAAGTAATTCTTGTAATTTTTGTTTAAAAGCCGGGAGGATCTTCTTCCAGTCACCGACAACGCCGTAGCGGGCTTCTTTGAAGATATTAGCCTCAGGATCCTTGTTAATGGCTACGATTACTTTTGCCCCAGAGCATCCGGCCATATGCTGGCTGGAACCGGAAATAGCAACTGCGATATAGAGGTCAGGGGTAACGATCTTTCCGGTCAAGCCGACCTGGGCAGTATCAGGTATCCAGGCACTGTCACAAGCCGGACGACTGGCGCCTACAGCGCCTTTGAGCAATTTGGCAATTGTTTCAAGTTCCTTGAAGCCTTCATTTCCGCCGATACCTCGACCGCCGCTTATGACTACCGGAGCTTCTTCAAGTTTAACTCCTTGAACCTCTTCTTTGACCTTCCGGACGACTTTCGTCCGGATAGCCGACGGGTCGAGGCCAGCAGCGAAGCTAATTACTTCGCCTTTACGAGCTGGATCCGGTGCTAATGCGGATACGGCTTTAGCCCGGACAGTAGCGATCTGGGGATCATTATCATAAATATACACAGCACGGGCATTGCCACCGTAAACGGGTTTTGTCGGTAACAACCTCTTCGTCTGTAGATCGATTTCGACGTTTATGCAATCCATAGTCGCAATTGTTCCCAGACGGAAAGCGAGGCGAGGGGCAAGATCACGTCCAAGCGCGGTCTGGCTGAGCAGGACGATTTGCGGTTCAACCTGCTTGATGACCTTTTCCATCACATTGAGATAGGTATCTGTCTGGTAATCGGCTAACAATGGATCGTCGATAACGTAGACTTTATCAGCACCGAAGTCAATTGTCTGGCGAGCAAATCCGCCCGCTCCGGACCCGATAAGCACAGCAGAAACCGGCTGTCCCAGATCAGTAGCCAGCTTGCGACCGCATCCGAGTAGTTCGGTACTGACTGAAGCCAGCTTACCTTCAATGATCTCTCCAATGATTAACACGCCATTTGCCATTCTACTTCACTCCTGTAAGTGCCGACCGAGTTTTGTGAATAATCCGGCCGGTATCCTTTTTACAGCGCTTTTGCTTCACGAAGTTTGAGTGCCAATTTAACGGCAGATTCTTCCGGTGAATCACCGGTAATAATTTCACATTTCGCTTCTTTGGTTGGTTGGAACAGTTTGGCCAACCGCGTACGACGTCCGGCAGCACCTATTTGAGAGGGGTTGACACCAATATCAACCGGCTTCCAGATGATCGGTTCTTTCCGCTTCGCCGCCATGATTCCTTTGATAGTGGGATAACGAGCGGCTCCAAGCTCATTACTCACAGTTACAACCGCAGGTAGAGTGACTTCTATGATTTCATAACCATCGGTGGTGATTCTTTCAACCAATGCTTTACCGTCGATTACCTCGACTTTTTTGGCGATGGTTACGCTGGGCAAGCCGAGCATCTCTGCTATACCGGAGCCGACCTGTCCCGAATCCCAGTCAGCAGCCTGGCGTCCACAGAAGATGAGATCATATTTCCCGATTTTCTTGATAGCCATCGCTAGAGCATAAGCGGTAGACCAAGCATCTCCGTCAACGTAAGCCGAGTCTTCGAGAAGAACAAGTTCGTCCGCTCCCATCGAGAGTGGCTTTTTAACGACATCACGTAATAAATTTATTCCCAGGCTAATGACGGTAATTTTGCCCCCTTTGGCATCTTTGATCCTGAGAGCTGCTTCAACAGCCTGTTCATCGAAAGGACTGATAACCGGGGGCACTCCCTGAGGTGGAAGTACCTTATTATTTACCGGATCGATCTTGAAGCTCGCCGGAGGCGCTTCCGGGTCGAGAACCTGTTTACAACAGACAATCATGTCCATGGTGCGCCTTTTCCTCCTCGTGTTCTAATTCACACACGTTCATTAATCTAACACCAGGCCGTAAATATAGTCAAGTTTATCAATAATCATTTCTGAATACCATATTGGCCTCCCAGCTCTTAATGTGCTTAAATACTTGAAATAAATAATTACAGTAGAGAGAACTTCAATGCGCATTTCGCAATTAGTCAGTAAAACGCAAAGAGAAATCCCTTCCGATGCTGATACCCCGTCTCACCGCCTCCTGATTCGAGCCGGGATGATCAGCCAGGTAGCAGCCGGTATTTACAATTATTTACCACTGGCCTGGCGCAGCTTGCGGAAAATCGAAAACATCATCCGGGAAGAGATAGATCGCGCCGGCGGCCAGGAGATCTTCATGCCGACGTTGCAACCGATCGAGTTGTGGCAAAAATCAAACCGCCACCTTGCTTTCCGCACCACCCTTCCAGTTTTCCTGACAAAGGACCGTCGTGACCATACCCTGGTCCTCGCCCCAACCCATGAAGAGTGTGTCACCGAGATTATCGCTCGTAATACCCATAGTTATCGGGATTTACCGGTTACTCTCTACCAGATGCAAAATAAATTTCGTGATGAACCCCGTCCCCGGGCGGGACTTATACGTGTTCGTGAATTTATAATGCTAGATGCTTACAGTTTTGATAAAGACGAGGCTGGCCAAGATGTCAATTATTTGCTGATGATCCAGGCATACAAAAATATCTATGCGCGCTGCGGTCTGAATTCGATCATGGTCGAAGCAGATAGCGGAGCTATCGGAGGCAAAGACTCTCATGAATTCATCGCCCCGGTGGCGACCGGAGAGGATACCGTCCTGACCTGTCCTCGATGCGGTTACGCTGCCAATTCTGAAAAAGCCATTTTTCGGAAACATACTGATGCATACGAGGGACCTCCGGCTGTACCATTACCGGTTGAAACGGTAGCTACCCCTGGGAAAAAAAGTATTGAAGAGGTCGCCAGCTTTCTCGGAATTCCGGCGGAAAGGACTTTAAAAGCTGTTTTTTATTTCGCTGACAGCCAATTTGTCTTTGTTGTCATTCGCGGTGACCTGCAGGTTAATGATATCAAACTGTCTCATGCCTTAAAAGCCAAAGATTTACGGCTGGCTTCCGAAGCTGAAGTAATCTCTCAACAGATTGTTCCCGGGGCAGCTTCCCCGCTTGGTCTTAATGGAATTAAGATCGTGGCTGATGATTCTATTATATCCGCTGTTAATTTGGTCGCGGGTGGGAATAAACCGGACACCCATCTGAAAAATGTCAACTACGGACGTGATTTTCAAGCTGATATCATCGCCGATATTGCGCTAGCCCGAGCTGGAGATGTCTGTTCAAAGTGCAGCGCTATCTTGCAGGCCGTACGCGGCATTGAAGTTGGTCACATCTTTAAGTTAGGGACATTGTACTGCGAAAGACTTGGTGCCTACTTTACCGAAGAAAACGGGAATCCCCGGGTAATCACCATGGGCTGTTATGGTATCGGAGTCGGTCGCCTGCTCGCTGCGATAGTAGAACAGTGTCATGATGGAACAGGCATTATCTGGCCTATGTCTACAGCCCCTTACCACGTTCATCTGGTGGCTTTATCCATTAATGATCCTCACGTGATGGAAACCGCCAATAGATTGTACTCCGACCTGACTCAAGCAAGAATTGAGGTGCTTTTCGATGACCGTCTCGAATCTCCTGGTGTCAAGTTTAATGATGCTGACCTTATCGGCATACCGTTACGGATTACTGTAAGCCCCCGTAGCCTGGGCAAGGATAGTGTTGAACTTAAATGGCGAACCGAGGCTAAAGCCCAACTCTTCTCCTTGTCAGGAATCGTCGACACCGTCAAGCAATTAGTCCGGGATAAACTTAGCTAACGCTACGCTATTATTAACAGATTTCCCCGAAATTGAAAGCGCTTATAATAAAAATGGGCTGCAAAAGACACCGGTATGCAGCCCATTTTTGTATTAACTCTACTGTCTTATGGTAGCACTAAGATCCTTATTAAGTTTCGCGATTATCTGTTTCATGACAGCGTTTACCGCTTCATCAGTGAGTGTCTTATTCGGTGATTGGAAGGTGATTCGGTAAGCCAGGGATTTTTGCCCAGGTGGTACTTGTTCGCCAGCATAAACATCGAATAAAGAGACATCCTCGACCAGCGGAAATCCGGAAATAATTCTCATCACCTGTTTATTTCTAATTTTTTCTTCGACTACGACTGCAAGATCCCGAACTACTGCCGGGAACCTGGGCAGCGGTTTGTATGACTTGGTTGCGACCGCAATATCTGCCAGTGAAGCCAGATCCAGTTCGAAATAATAGGCTATTCCGGTTATCTCAAATTTCTCCCGAACACGAGGATGTACTTCACCAATAACACCGACCTGTTTATCTCCAACCATGACCTTTGCTTGAATGATAGCATGAAGACCCGGATCATCCCCATCGATAAAATCAGGTGTAATATTTAAACGTTTGAAAATACCTTCCACCACCCCTTTAACCGTATAATAATCTGGAGCTTCTTCTTCGCCATGCCACCAACGGGTTATACTTGAACCGCTGATTATGCCGCACGCCATATCCCGCTCGTCTGGAAGATCGTTCTCTCTTGGTATAAATACCTTGCTGATTTCCGCTATCCGAATCATACCCTCGATTGACCGCTGGTTCAAAACCAGAATTGACAGCAAATTAGCTCGCAATGTCGGCCGCAGGTATTCCAGATCCGATGACATTGGATTTGTCAGCCTCAATGCCTCAACATGAATGCCCTCCGGCGTGATTTTTTTTAATAACTCCATGCCGATGAGCGATGGCGTCATCACTTCGTCGAACCCGTAACCCACCAGGATATTCCGCACTTCTCGTTTTAATTTGAGAGCCGATAACGGATCCTGGCGGGGAATCGATTGCGCCAGCAGCGTCATCGGAATCTTGTCATAGCCGTTTATCCGGGCGACTTCTTCTACCAGGTCTTCAATCAACCGGATATCACTCCGCCAGTAAGGAGGAGTAACAGCTATCTCATCTGGTTTGATATGCTCGCACGCGAATCCCAGTGCAACCAGTATTTCGATAATGCGTGGAAGGCTAACTTCGACACCGAGAATGCGTTTAACCTGACGAGTTGATAGAACCAAACTCTGAATAGCTTGTTTCCCTGGATACACGTCGATGATACCTCGTGTAACCGTACCACCACCCAGTTCCTGTATCAATTTCGTAGCTCTTCTAAGTGCCGGTATTGTCAAAGCAGGCTGAATCCCTCGCTCGAAACGGGTCGCCGCTTCACTGGCCACCCCCAGACTCCTCCCTGTGTAGTGTATACTTGACGGGTTAAAATTGGCTGCTTCCAGAAGTATCGAGGTTGTCTGCCCCGTAACCTCGGTATTAGCCCCCCCCATCACACCGGCTACGGCTACGGTTCGTTCCGCATCGGCAATCACTAGCATATGGGCGGTTAGCTCCCGCTCGGTACCGTCAAGAGTCTGCATCTTCTCACCCGCTCTTGCCCGTCTGACGATTATCTTTTTGCCGTTGATCCGGTCGTAATCGAATGAATGCAGGGGTTGCCCGTATTCCAGCATTACGAAGTTGGTAATATCAACGATATTGTTAATCGGTCGCATACCCCCGGCGATCAACCGTTCTTTCATCCAGTCCGGTGAATCAGCAATCTTGACTCCCTTGATTATTGTTGCCGAGTAACGCGGACAAAGATCCGGTGCCCGTATCTCCAACACAACCTGTTCTTCAATAGGAGGTTCGACTTCAGGATACTTGTCATCTGGCAAACGCACCCGTTGTCCCGTCAGGACACCCAGTTCGCGGGCAATACCGATCACTGAAAGACAGTCCGGCCGATTCGGTGTCACTTCGATATTGAAAAGTGCATCGCTTAAATAACTGGCTAAAGGTACACCAAGCGGAGTTCCCGGCGGTAATACCAGTACCCCTGTGTGATTATCGGAAATCCCCAGTTCTTTTTCGGAACAAACCATTCCGGCGGAGGGTACGCCTCTGATTTTGGCTTCTTTTAGCACTGACTTTACTCCAGTATGTCCATCAATCAGTTCTGCTCCGACTTTAGCAAAAGCCACTTTGTCACCAAGCTTTAAATTCGGCGCCCCACAGACCACCGTTTCCGCCGCATAGCCCAGATCTACTGTTGTTAATCGTAGCCGATCCGCATTCGGATGTGGATTTATCGCCTTTATTTGACCGATCACTATTTTGTCCCAGTTCCCACCTATTATTCGGGTATTCTTGACTTCAAGTCCGGCCATCGTGAGTTTCTGGGCAATCTCCCCAGCCGGGAGATTGATATCGATATAGTCATTAAGCCATTTCAAAGATGTCTTCATTGTTCACTTCCCGGTAGAATCGGGTATGACGGCATTGCCGGGCTGATGCTCAACCACCGCTCTACAAAATCATCGACCCCGCGTACCGAATAAACAGTGTCTCCGATAACCGCCATATTTGTGATGTACTCCAGGCTGCCCCCGATCGGTAAACGGACCGGAAGTAAATACCCGTCTCTTGCCGCTCTTATCTGCAGTATGAACGATATCTGTGCATTAGATAACCCTTTATATTTGGTATTGGTATCATCTTTTTGTAACCAGTCTGTTAATTCGGTTACCGAATTGAAATGCCTTGGATATTTCATCGTTTGAATCGTTGATGATTGTGAACTGATCGTTGTTTGAGCCTCTAGAGCCGCTTTTGTCATCTGATCAATCCGGATGTTAGCCGCTGTCAATTTTCCTTCCAGTTCGGTACTCTTACCCTGTGCCTGGACTAATTTTCCTATATTCTCATTGTTCTCGGTTCCCAGTTTCATTAACTGGTCTTGTGATCTGGAAAAAGCTATATCTTTATTGTTGATTTCATTATTCAAAGTCTTGATCTGCAAAGCCATGACAACAGCAGTGACGATAATTACAGCCACTAAAAAGCCGATGATGATATACCATTTCGCATTGTTGTTAACTTCTTTCACCATAATACCTCCAAAAAAGCACTCTTTTAAAACTGCCTCAGGAATCTCAGATCACCACCATAAAATAGCCTCATATCGTCAATTCCGTGGCGTAGCATGGGTAATCTTTCCAATCCCATTCCGAAAGCGAAACTGGTATATTTTTCAGGGTCAATGCCACCCCGCCGTAATACTTCCGGATGTGTCATTCCGGCCCCCAGTATCTCTAACCAGCCACTCTCGCCGCAGAGCCGACATCCTGTACCGCGGCATACTCCGCATTCGATCGCCATTTCTACGCCAGGTTCTACAAATGGGAAATAATCGCATCGGAATCGTACTTTCCTCTCTGGACCGAAATACCGACGGGCGAACTCAAATAAAGTACCCTTAAGGTCTGCCATGGTAATACCTTCGTCTACTGCTACCCCGTCGATGTTATGGTAGGCATTCAGATGAGTGGCATCGGTCGCCTCGTAACGGTATACCATACCCGGTTCGATCGTTCGGATCGGTGGCTTCATCGTATGCAGTACGCGAGCACTCACTGCAGTACAGTGTGTTCGCAACAGCATCTTCTTTTCACCACGCTCATTTTCATAATCGAGCCAGAAAGTAGACATACTATCCCGTGCCGGATGTTCTTGCGGCATATTTAACGCTTCGAAATTATAGTAGTCCCACTCTGCATCTGGACCTAATGCAACCTGAAAACCCATGGTACGGAAGATATCGGTAATTTCATCGATGGTTTCGATCAAGATGTGCTTGTGTCCCAGAGCGAAAGGATATCCTGGTAGCGTGATGTCCGGCATCTCGGCTGCAGTTTTGCGTAACGAGGAACTGGTTGACATCAAAGTTAACTTCTCTTTATATTGGTTTTCCAGTAATGCTTTCGCCGCGTTTGCCCTCGCTCCCAAGCTCCGCCTCTCTTCCAGTGAAAGTCCACCTAGACTCCTTAGTATCTCGGTTAAGGCACCTTTACGTCCCGTGTACTGAACACGCCATGACTCTAATGATTGAGCATCAACCGCCTTCTCGAGTTCATCGGTTGCCCTGGCTATTATTTCATCAATTGTGGTCATTTCTTTCCGGCCTCATATGTATTGATTAATAAACAAAAGAACCCCCATGTGGAGGGTTCTTTTTCTTCGTCCTGATTTTTGCAAAAACTCGTGCTTTAGCCCTCCACGCGACTGCAACTCCTTGTAAATGTGAAAACGGTTTCGAAGATAAATGGTGCTCTTGTAATACTCACTTATTATCCTCCCGGACGACGCCCGAAGTCTAGCACGGGTTTTTTTCTTTGTCAATTAGATTTGAGTCGGTATGCCTGTGATATCCTAAGGTTTGCGGATATTGCGGGCGGCTTCGACTAGGCTTGCAAATGCTCCTGGTTCTCTGACTGCGATATCTGCCAGTACTTTTCGATTTAAACCGATTCCAGCTTCACTTAAACCACTAATTAACTGCCCATAGGTCATACCATGTGCCCGGCTGACCGCGTTAATCCGAGCAATCCACAACCGGCGCATGTCACCTTTTCGCTCGCGACGATGCATCGTTGCATAACTCAACGATTTTAACATTGATTCGTGGGCTCTCCGGTATAGAGCGTGTTTAGTAGCCCGGTGTCCCTTGGTTAATTCGAGTACTTTTTTATGTCGATGATGGTTCGTTACACTGCTCTTGGAACGTGGCACCTCATTTTCTCCTTCAGTTTACAACCTCTGACAGACTACGCCCCGTAGGGTATAAGGCTCTTTAAACGCTTCTCATTGGCAGGATTAAGTACCAGTTTACCGTGATAAAGGCGTTTTGTCCGGGCTGCTTTTTGCATGCGTAAATGACTCTTCCCGATCTTCGCATGTACTATTTTACCGCTACCTGTTACGTGTAGCCGGCTCTTCGCTCCCTTGTGGGTTCTCATTTTTGGCATTCGAATTTACCACCTCTTGTTTTACCTTTGGCTTGGTTTTCGTGGTAGGCAGCGGTGAAAGAACGATATTCATCCGTCTTTCTTCCATAACCGGCTGTCCTTCAACCGTCCCCGCATCTTTTAAGGTCTCTGCCATTTTCTGTAATAACTTCCACCCCATCTCCGGATGGGTTATTTCTCTTCCCCGGAACATCACCGTAACCTTGACCTTATCTCCTTCGGCAAGCAACTTTCTGGCGGTTCTCGCCTTGGCTTCAAAGTCATGATCACCTATTTTCGGCCTTAACCGGATTTCGCGTACCAGAATAATTTTTTGACTCTTCCTGGAATTGCGCTCCTTTTTTGCTTGTTCGTACTTGAACTTACCAAAATCAAGCAAACGACAAACCGGTGGTAATGCCGTCGGTGCAACTTCGACGAGGTCCAGACTATGGTTTTTAGCTACCTCTCTTGCCTGGTAGAGCGGCATCGTCCCTAATTGTTCGCCATTCTCTCCGACAAGCCGCACCTCTCTGGCTCTGATCTCTTCGTTGACACGGAGTTTCTTAATTATTTGCTGACCTACCCCCTTTGAAAAAATTGACTAAAAACCAATATAACATACCACTCAGACGCAAATCAAACCCTTTCTAATCGATTGGTCTTAAAGTCCAATCGCTCTACGCTTTATGATCTCCATCATACGGTTTTTAATTTGAGTGATTGACTGAGGCGGTAATTGCTCTCCGGTTCGCGATCGTACCGCTACCTGCCCGGACTCCATTTCTTTATCACCGACAACTAGCATATAAGGAATTTTTTCTAGTTGTGCTTGCCGGATTCGATGATTCATCCTCTCTGAAGAACCATCGATATTAACACGAATGTTTACCGCTTTCAGTTCACTCTCCACTTGAAGCGCATATTCGTTATGACGCTCCGCAATCGGAATGACGACCGCCTGCACCGGAGATAGCCAGACCGGGAAAGCCCCGGCGAAGTGTTCAATGAGTAATCCAAAAAACCGTTCCCACGAACCGAGTAGAGCACGGTGAATCATATAAGGCTGATGTTCTTTGCCGTCAACTCCCACGTACGTCATGTTAAAGCGTTCCGGAAGATTGAAATCGAACTGTATGGTGGTAGTCTGCCACTCTCGTCCAAGCGCGTCCTGTATCTTAATATCAATCTTTGGGCCATAGAATGCCCCGCCACCTTCATCAACTTCGTATTCAAGATTGTTCTCACCGATCACCCTTCGCAGAGCATTCTGGGCATTCTCCCAAAGCTCCGCTTCCCCGATGGCGTCTGTAGGACGTGTGGACAGATAGACTTTATATTTCTTGAACTCGAAAGTATTTAACATATGCAAGGAAAAACGTAGTACTTCAGAAATCTCCGAGTCCATTTGTTCTGGAGTGCAGAATATGTGGGCGTCGTCCTGGGTGAAACCACGAACCCTCATCAGTCCAGAGAGTACTCCCGTACGTTCGTAGCGATAGACAGTACCAAGCTCAGCCCAGCGGAGTGGTAATTCACGGTAAGAGCGAATACGCGATTTATAGGCAAGAATATGGAACGGACAGTTCATCGGCTTTATGTAATATTCTTGCTCGTCGATTTTCATCGGCGAGTACATATTCTCTTTGTAGAAACCCAGGTGCCCGCTGGTCTGCCACAGATTACTAAGACCAATATGCGGGGTGTAAAGAATTTCGTATCCGTTAGAGAAATGCTCTTGCCTCCAGAAATCCTCAATAGCGGAGCGGATACGTCCACCCTTGGGTGTGTAGATGACAAGTCCCCCACCGATCTCCTCGGGAACAATGAACAAGTCCAAGTCTTTTCCGATCTTGCGGTGGTCCCGTTTTTTAATTTCTTCCTGGTATTTCAGGTATTCCTCAAGTTCTTTCTTCGAAGCGAAAGCCAACCCATAAACCCGCTGTAACATCGGGTTGTTTTCCGAACCATGCCAGTAAGCCCCCGCCACCCGGTCCAGCATAAACGCATCCGGCGGAATCTCTTTGCTGCTGGTTACATGCGGACCGGCGCATAAATCGATGAACTCGCCCGAATAGTAGATCGAGATTTCTCCGTCCGCCAGTTCTTCGATCAGTTCCAACTTATAAGGTTGCCCTTTAAATAATTGGCGGGCTTCTTCTTTAGAGATAGTTTCTTTTCGAAATGTAAGATCATTGTTTATTAATTCCCGCATCTTTTCTTCGATACGTGGAAATTCTTCAGGCGTAATCGTTCTAGGAAGATCAAAATCATAATAAAAACCATTTTCGATAGCTGGTCCGATACCGAACTTGACATCGGGGTAGATGGATTGCACCGCCTCTGCCATGATGTGTGCTGCGGAATGCCGGATTATATCCAGCTTCCCGCTTTTTCGAATATTTTCTACAGCAGCCATGATTATTCCTTACACTGGGATTAAGAGTTACCTTCTCGATCTACTGATTAAGATCGCATTCTGTAATTTATTATATCGCCCAATATTCTGGTGTGCAATTGAATTTACGTTGCAAGGATCTTCAGTGTCGCTCATGTCTAAGCATAATATGTTACAATCGAAATCATGAAAATACTGGGGATAGAAACTTCATGCGATGAAACAGCGGTTGCGGTGGTTGAGGATGGTGCGCAGATACTGGCTAACCTTGTTGCCTCGCAAGTTGAGATTCATGCCCGTTATGGCGGAGTTGTACCAGAGGTAGCTTCGCGCCAACATCTTCTGGCGATTTTACCATTATTACGCCAAGTAATGGCAGAGGCGAAAGTAGGATGGTCGGACATTGATGCTGTAGCAGTGACGCATGGCCCGGGGTTGGCTGGTTCGTTATTAGTTGGGGTAAGTGTGGCCAAGGCTATTTCCTTGGCGTACAAATTGCCTTTGATCCCGATCAATCACCTCGAAGGACATATTTATGCTAACTGGTTAGCCGGTAAAACAGGTGGTACTGTGATACCGGTTTTCCCCTTCGTTTGCCTGATAGTGTCCGGAGGCCACAGTGATATCGTGTTGATGGAGGACCACGGCCGATATACATTTATTGGCCGGACCCGGGATGATGCTGCCGGAGAGGCTTTCGACAAGGTGGCCCGGATATTAGGTCTCGGTTATCCAGGTGGACCGGCGATTGATCGGGCAGCCCGTGAAGGTGTGCCTTCAGTTGCTTTACCTCATGCCTGGTTAAAGGGAACAAATGACTTCAGTTTCAGCGGGATTAAAACTGCTTTGATGCGGATGGTAAAGACCGGCGAGTTGACGAATAAAGCAAATGCAGCAGCGAGTTTTCAAGAAGCAGTGGTTGATGTCCTGGTGAGTAAAACAGCCGATGCTGCAAAACAATATCGGGTGCAACAGGTGTTGCTGGCGGGTGGTGTAGCCGCAAATTCGAGATTAAGACAGCGCATGTTGGAAATCTCGCCAGTAACCGTATTAATACCCCCACCGGATTTCTGTACGGATAACGCAGCGATGATTGCAGCGGCAGGCTTTTTCCGATCAGCGTTTGCCAGTACCGATAACTTCAACCTGGATGTCATCCCTGATCTGATGTTGACCTAAGGGGCAAAGTGAACAATTGCCGCGAATGCAGTAGCTCTTATATAGGTATAAGAGGCCTTGCTGGTGGCAGGAGAGGCGGATGAGTTTCGTCGTCAGACCCAACTGTGCAAGCATGTGTTTTTCGATACAATTGAGAGCTGAACTGCGGTGGAGCCGGTAGAGTTCTAGAGTGTGTTGTGACAACCGGTGATTATTTTGATTGAGCCCAATAGCATAGGCGAACGGAAGTAAAATATTAATAATAATGAGCCTTGCTCGATCTTGTCCCAGCGGTGTCAGTCCGGATAAAGCTTCGGATTTTTCAAGACTGGAGACGTGATACGGGCGAACGATCAAGGCATTTTCCAGACTACTGCCAGACTCTTTCCCATATGCCTGGGTAACCGCTTCAAGTAAACCGTTGAGGATTCCCTGATCCCGATAGCGTACGAGCAACGCGGCTAGAGCTAAAAGGCGAAGCCTCGGTGAATTATTAGGCCGGTTCCGGTATGTTTCGTACACAGATTTGGAGTTGTCTAATCTAGAACTGAGCCTGGAGAAGATCAAGGAAAGATATTCCTTATTTGTAATACCTGTGGAATTCAAAGATTCCAATACCGACAGATTGACTTCGTGACTTAACTGGCGGAAAGTTTTTTGGGCTTTTGAATAACCAAGAGCCTCCATAATACCCTGATACAGTAGTTGAGCAGGTGATATCACGGCTAGTTCGCCCTGGATGGCAGCAGCTTTGTCGAAGAACCTGGATTCACCAGCTTGCTCAAGCACTTTTAGATTTTCTTTCACGTGTTGTCTGCTGGCATAAGTATGGCAGTGATGATGGGGCATGGTATCAAGACGGGGTTCAGCAAGATACGGTACTAGCAAATTTTTTTCCAGGGAAACGATAGGAATATGGCAACCACTAGAGAGAGTGGTAAAATAACTCCCATTGCCACGCAGTACGATATGTAAAATAACAGCGTTATAATTATGATCTTGATGATGACCATGAGCCTGCCAACCTGAAGGTTCGATGTGCAGTTCTATTTGACCGGAAAGGCGTATCCCGTCGATAGAGATAACGGCATCGCAAAAATCTCCACCGCGACCTTCATTAGGACGTCCGGGATATATAATGACCAATGATTGCCCGCTTTCGGTGAACCATCGGTGTCTACCGAGTGAATTCTGATACCATATTTTATGAAGTATTTTTTCGGAAATGGTGTGCATACTACCTGTTAACGTGTATTTCCGGTTACAAAAGGTAATTCATCTACCGATCATTATTTTTTACTTGATATTTCCGGGTTGGTATCCCATTTGAAATCAGAACTGTCAGCAACAATGGAGAGCAGAGTTGCCGAAGCCCCGCGAGGCTGGTACATGCCTTTTTCCCATTCGCTTATAGTTTGCTGACGTGTACCCAACCGGTTAGCCATCTCGACTTGAGTCAAGCCGAGATGCTGTCTTAAAGCTTTGATGCTTTTTCTATCCCAGCCGGAATTAGCTTTATATTTTCGGGGCATTGCGCGATATTACACGGTACAGTGTAAATAGTCAAATACATCAGGTTTGTTTTGCATAACGAGAACAACCGATATGTTCGCCTAAACTACGCCAGAAACGCCCGGCAGGGGAAATGTACTTCATTGACACACCAGAGAACGGCAGTGTTTTGGATGGCATAATAATTAAGTGCCTAAGCAACCAATTATTCAGCGAGATAACCGCGTGAATAGTGCATTTGTTCGCGTTCTAGAACGCGTGCTAGAATCTAGATTAGAAACGAAATTATGAGGACGCCAAGAAAGCGGATCAAATAGAGGAACGTGATGGCTACAGAATCAGGCATAAAAGCAAAAACAATCGGTGATCTTAAAAAATCGGGATACCAACCGGTATCGGTACGGGAAGAACTGCGACGAAATTTAATTAAAAAGGTCCGGGGGAAAAGAGATATCTTTCCCGGAATAATCGGATATGATGATACAGTAATACCTCAAGTGAAGAATGCTATTCTCGCCGGTCAGGATATTATTTTCTTGGGAGAGCGTGGCCAGGCAAAATCGAAGGTAATGCGATTGCTGGTCAATTTGCTGGACGAGGAGATCCCGGTTGTCAAAGGGTGCGAGGTAAACGACAATCCCTTTGCGCCGATCTGCCGTTATTGCCGGGATAAGATCGCTGCCCAGGGTGATGCCACAGAGATTATCTGGTTAAACCGTACCAGTAGGTACGGTGAGAAACTAGCCACTCCGGATATTACTATTGCAGACTTAATCGGAGATGTTGATCCGATCAAAGTAGCAGAAGGACGTTATCTTTCTGACGAACTGACAATACATTACGGGCTAATACCGCGTACCAATCGGGGGATATTTTGCATTAATGAATTACCGGATCTGGCTGAGAGATTACAAGTAGGTCTCTTTAATCTGATGGAGGAAAGCGATATTCAGATCAGGGGCTATCATTTACGGTTAGTTCTTGATGTCTTACTGGTGGCCAGTGCTAATCCGGAAGACTATACCAGTCGTGGGCGAATAATAACGCCATTGAAAGACCGTTATGGTGCGCAAATACGAACGCATTACCCGACGAACATAGATGACGAAATTAGAATCATGGATCAGGAGCGGAGACAGTCTCCCAACGATAGTTATCAGGTGTTTGTCCCCAAATATATGAAGGAAATTATTGCTGAGATAACCCATTTAGCCCGGAAGAGTCCGGATATCAACCAACGCTCAGGAGTGAGTGTACGGGTCTCGATCGCTAATTACGAAACTATTATCGCGAATGCGACAAGGCGTGCGATTGTTATTGGGGAGAAACTGGCGGTGCCCCGGATCACTGATTTGCCGTTTCTAATCGCATCAACAACCGGTAAGATAGAACTGGAGAGTTTTGAAGATACCAAGGAAGAAAAAATATTGGATGATCTGATCCGGAAAGCAGTATTGCTAGTTTTCAACCGCTACTATCAGGCAGCAAAACTGGAAGAAATCACAGCTTATTTCAACGCCGGAGTTACTACTGAGGTCTCGGAAACGATGGCAAACAGCATTTACCTGAGATACACCAAAGATATCCCAGGACTGGCCAATGCGATCAAATCAACTACAAGCTCGGAGCAACCAGAAAGTATTGCTGCTGCGGTAGAATTTATTTTCGAAGGATTGCACTTAAGTAAAAGGTTGAACCGCTCCAAGATCGAAGGCAAGACAATTTACCGTCGATAGCCCAAAAAAGAATTAACCATCCTTCGGCATATCTTCGCGAAAACGCTTTTCAATGTCGGAAAGGAAGTTCTCGATATCGGGCGGTAAAGGTTGAAAATGCAT
This sequence comes from Dehalococcoidales bacterium, assembly GCA_037440885.1. GTDB lineage: Bacteria > Chloroflexota > Dehalococcoidia > Dehalococcoidales > UBA2162 > JBBITI01. The sequence goes on from JBBITI010000024.1 coordinate 15,754, forward strand.
CTCCCGGCCTGGAGTCCTTTTCCCGGATTGAGCTTCCATCTCCTCGATTAGTTTTCTGAGCTGGGGATTTTTTTGTAAAGCCTGGTCTACTTCGCTGGACTGCTGCCGGGATTTTGTATAGTAATCAAGGTCAACAGGGACATCATAGATATTGGATAATACATCCATCAACCGGGTTGCTCCTGAATAGTCTTCTTCTAACTGGGTATATTGCGGCAGGTGAACGATGAGACTCATCGTCTCAATGCCGAGAGTGACCGCTTTTTGTGAAATCAGGGTAGTGATAGTAGTCGGCCCCTGATATTTGCTGGTCTCGATCCCGTGGGTTTGCAGTTCGGAGGTGGTCTGTGGTCCATTAGCGCCCCCGGTTACCTGCAGCGGTAAGGTGTGAGGGACATAATCATACATACTCCCTACGAGACAATATCGTTTTACATGTAACCGGGACAGGACACGGACGATTGATTCGATATAGAGATCGCTGTGATTATGCGGCTCCAACAGATGTAAAAAAATAAAGTCATTAGCATTGGTGCTGCGCCCGTAAGTCATATAAGTGTTCGGTACGGCGATCTGGCGGTGGTTATCTTCGTCGTAATAAACTGACGGCCGATAGCGGGTGAAGTCAAAAAAGTTGCCCGGACGGGCAATACGACCCAAATCTTCTGCCCGGAAATGTTTTTCCAACCAGGCTAAGGCCAGTGTACCGACGCTGCCGACATCAATCCAGGGATCCAGCATGGCCAAGACATGGGGTTCGATAAGCTCTGGAACCGGTTCATCCAATTCAAAAGCACCAATTCTCACAGCTTCAATTGTAGCACAGAACGGTTGAATGGTGATACTCGGTACCATCTGAGGATCATAGACGAGCAGTGGTCTACCTATTATCTTTTAGCTACCTAACCGGAGTTAATTCTCGTAATGCGCAACAGTAAATTTCCGTTTAAAACCCAGATTAGAAGGGGCGGTTTTTAGTGTAGAACCGCCAATATTTTTTCTTTATAGATGATAATAAGGGCATGGTTTAATACCTTTTATCGAATAAGGACGGGTTTATTTTTTTTAGAGTATGTTTGGAAGGTTGACAGGATTATTTTGGTTATGTTACTATACGGTATACGGCAACTGTTTACCGATATATTTAGGAAATACTAACATGAAACGGATTTATGCCAAAAGTGATGTATGCATCGGTTGTCATTTGTGTGAAGTGTACTGCCGCCTGGCACATTCAACGGTCAAAAATCTGGTAAAAACCTACAACCAGCATAAAGAGTTATTGCCGGCAATAAGGGTGGAAGAGAACCGACCGGTGTCTTTTGCCCTGCAATGCCGTCATTGTGATGAGCCGTTGTGTGTTTTTTCCTGTTTAAGCGGGGCACTGAAAAAAGAGACAGAAACAGGTATCGTCACGGTTGATTCTGAGAAATGCATCGGATGTTGGACCTGCTTATTGGTCTGTCCGGTAACTGCACCGAAACGGGACGCGGGTCGGGGAAAGATATTAAAATGTGATTTGTGCCAGGGGAAAGAAATTCCTTATTGCGTGGCTCACTGTCCGAATGAAGCGTTGGTTTATGGAGAAGCTTAAGTAGCGGTGGAGTCGTAATAGTATTCTCCCCGTTATTGGACAGAAAATAAGGATGTCGCTGATCATGAAAGCTAAAAGCAAAATAGTTATTATCGATTACGGTGCAGGGAACCTGCGTAGTGTAGCGAATGCGATACTGAATTCAGGTGATGTGCCGGTTATTTCGGATCAGGCTTCCGATATAGATGAGGCACTCGCGGTAATTCTACCAGGAGTCGGCGCTGCAGCAGAAGCAATGAGTAATTTGAAACGGCGGAATCTGGCCGAAGCGATTTGCCGGTATATTGCCGATGGTCGCCCGTTTCTGGGCGTGTGTCTGGGCATGCAGGTTTTATTTTCAAACAGTGATGAGGATGGGTCAGTAGAGTGTCTCGGTGTTATTTCGGGCCGGGTATTAATGTTACCAGAAGGAATGAAGATACCTCATATGGGTTGGAATCAAGTAAAGCAGAATGTGAAACATCCGATATTTACAGGAATTCCTGACAATACCAATTATTACTTTGTTCACAGCTATCATGCCGTACCAGAAGATAAGGCAGTCATTGCTGGCGAAACGGAGTACGGTATCAGGTTTTGTAGTGTAATCGTTCGCGACAATCTAATCGCCACGCAGTTCCACCCGGAAAAAAGCGGTGTTTACGGATTACGTCTATACCAGAATTTTATTAACTTAGCTAAATACTAGAGAGTAAACATGATTAACCAAAATAGCTATTCGAAATATCTACTGATCGGAAATTCAGCCGGCGGGATCGGAGCGGCAGAGGCAATCAGGCAGATCGATAAGTCAGGCGAAATTACAATTGTATCCGACGAACCTTACCCGGTTTATTCACGGCCGATGATTTCCGAATATCTGGCAAAGCATGCGGATTTGAACCGGATGCTATACCGTTCGGTGAATTTTTACGAGGAGAACAGAATTGAAACAAGAATGGGTATGCGGGCGGTCAAGCTAGATGTTGATAATCACGAAGTGGAGTTACAATCTGGTGAGAGGGTGGTTTGGGAGAAATTGTTGTTAGCTACCGGCGGTACGCCGATTGTTACAAACATCGAAGAATGGCCGAAAGAGCGGCAATTCTCTTTTACTACTCTGGATGATGCAAGGGCAATAGACAGATTTTTAAGTGATAACAGACAGGGTATGATTCAAGCCGTTGTAATCGGGGGCGGGTTGATTGGATTGAGTGTCACCGAAGCACTGATGATACGAGAAGCTTCGGTGACACTCATTGAGATGAAGGACCGGATTCTGAACACAATCGTTGATGAAGAAACTTCGCGATTAGCGACCGAAGCTTTAGTGAAAGCCGGGGTACGAGTAGTAACTAATCACACAGTTGTTAAAACTAATTTAGCTCCGGATGGACACTGTCGGGGAGTAGTGCTAGATGATGGGCAACAAATCGCATGTAACCTGGTGATTATGGCTATCGGAGTTCAGCCAAGACTCGATTTAGTCCTGGGTACCAATATCAAAATTAACCGGGGGATTCTGGTTGACCGTCACATGATGACGAACTGCCCTGATGTTTATGCCTGTGGGGATGTTACCGAAGCCTACGACTATGTCTACAATGCCAATCGTTTAAGCCCGATTTGGCCGAATGCTTTCCTGGGCGGTCGGATCGCCGGTTTAAATATGGCAGGATGTCCAACCGAATATAGTGGTGGTATTACTATGAATTCCCTTAAATACTTCGGCCTGGCGATTACTTCGGCTGGCATCACAGTGCCGAATGATACCAGTTATGAAATTCTCGAGTATAAAGCTGACCATGATGTTAAAAGAATTGTCATTAAGGATGGCATCATCAAGGGGATTACATTTTGTGGTGACATTGACAAAACCGGTATTTTCCTCGGTTTGATGCGAGATAAAGTTGATATTAGTGATTTTGAGTCTATACTGGTGTCCCCGGGATTTTCATTCGCCTCGTTACCAGAAAAGATCTGGCGAGAAGGACTGGGAATAATCCCGGCAGGATTTGCTGCTACCGCAATAACACAGAACACGGGAGAAGATGATGTCGGAGGCGAATAATCGCTCTCAACGGAGAGATAGCTGCATGCAGAATTTGAAAATGGTGAATAATCCGAATGATGACGATAAAGTTATCGATGCCTGTTCGTTGTTTGGTGCGATGGATACTTCCGGTCGAAGGTTCTCAGGTGAAGGAGTAATCCGGGCGATTGCTAATATGCATTTTCGGGGAAATGGGCTGGGAGGAGGTTTTGCGGTATACGGTTTATATCCTGATATTCCTGATCTATATGCTTTCCACATTATGTTCACAAGCCAGAACGGCAAGAATCAAACGGAGAGATTTCTCCAGGACAGTTTTAATATTGAGCGCGGTGAAATTGTACCAACAAAGCCGACCCCGGCGATTATTGATCCACCGGTGGTATGCCGGTATTTTGTAAGCGTTCCGGTAGTTAGATTGAAAGGTAAAGCAACTGAAGACTACATCGTAGAAAAAGTGATGTATATCAACACTAGATTGGAAGATAGTTTTGTCTTCTCCAGTGGAAGAAATATGGGTGTTTTTAAAGGTGTCGGCTACCCGGAGGAGATAGCCGACTATTTCCGGCTTGAGGAGTATGAAGGATATCTCTGGACAACTCACGGTCGCTTCCCAACCAATACGCCTGGATGGTGGGGTGGGGCACATCCTTTCTCAATATTAGATTGGACGGTGGTGCATAACGGAGAGATCTCATCGTATGGTATCAACCGACGTTATCTTGAACAGTTTGGGTATGAGTGTACCATGCAAACCGACACCGAGGTGTTAGCGTATGCGGTAGATTTACTGGTGCGTCGTCACCAGTTGCCGATGGAATTGGTCGCCCGTGTCTTTTCTCCACCGTTGTGGGAAGAAATAGAACGTCGGGAACCGAAGGAACAAAATATACTGACAGCAATACGTCAAGTATATGGCAGTTTGTTGATGAATGGTCCGTTCACCATAATCATCGCTCACGAAGGGGAAATGGTTGGGTTAACCGACCGAATACGACTGCGCCCGCTAGTAGTCGGGATAAAAGGGCAAAAGTTGTATCTTTCGTCAGAGGAATCGGCGATCAGGTTAATCTGCCCGGATTTAGACCGGGCATGGAGTCCGATGGGCGGCGAACCGATCATCGGCAGTTTAAAACAACCCCTTTTTGTCCCGACACCGGTGATGAGTAGGGAAGCGTAATATGCTAACGAAGAGGATTATCCCTTGCCTCGATGTTAAAGGAGGACGGGTAGTAAAAGGAATCAAGTTCCGGACTCACCGGGAAACCGGAGACCCGGTGGAACTAGCTGCCCGTTATTATATCGAAGGCGCTGATGAACTGGTTTTTTATGATATAACAGCTTCCAGCGATGATCGACCAATAATGGTCGAGGTGGTCAAGCGGACAGCAGAACAGATTTTCATTCCGCTAACGGTTGGAGGAGGATTGCGTAGCATCGAAGATATGAGGAGCATGTTAGAAGCAGGTGCTGATAAAGTCTCTATCAACACCGCAGCGGTGTTAAACCCGATCATTATAGCCGAAGGGGCGAAACATTTCGGCAGTCAATGTATAGTTCTGGGGATGGATGTACAAAGAATCCCCGGCTTCAAACCCGCAAAATGGGAGGTGCGAATTTTAACCGGGGCAGATGGGGGGAAAGGTACCGGCATCGATGCATTTGAATGGGCTAAAAAGGCGGTGGAGTTGGGAGCCGGAGAGATAGTGGTCAATAGTATTGATGCTGATGGTACACAATCCGGTTATGACCTTGAGCTACTTGCAAGGATTGCACAGATTGTTAACGTTCCGGTAGTGGCTAGCGGTGGGGCGGGGTCACCGGACGATTTATACAGGGCTCTGGTAGAAGGGAGAGCAGACGCTGTATTAGCCGCCAGTATCTTTCATTATGGTACTTATTCGATAACAGAGACAAAGAAGTACCTGGTAGCAAAAGGGATACCTGTAAGAGTTTGAGGAAAGGCCAATGAAAACATATCTGCCGACAAAGTTTGTGGTAGAACGTGAGATTGAAAAATGTATCAGATGTAAAGTCTGTGTAAATCAATGCAGCTTTGAAACACATTATTACGATACAGAAGAAGACGAAGTCGCAAGCTGCAACGAAAAATGCGTCGGTTGTCATCGTTGCGTGGTTTTTTGTCCTACGCAAGCAATAACTATCAGGAAGACTGAGCTTGGCTACCGGGAGAATCAAAACTGGCGACCAGAGATCATAGAAGATATTATCAAGCAGGCGGAAACAGGCGGTATGTTGCTAACCGGCATGGGTGATGATAAAGGGCAACGAATATTCTGGGATCACATGGTGTTAAATGCCAGTCAGGTTACCAATCCGTCAATAGATCCGTTGCGCGAACCGATGGAATTGACAACATATCTGGGGAGAAAACCGGACCGGTTAAACTTTAATAAAGAGGGGAATATCCTCGAAACGGAATTAAGCCCCCAGGTAAAGTTAAATCTACCGGTGATGTTTTCAGCGATGTCTTATGGAGCGATCAGCCTTAATGTGCAGGAATCGCTAGCCCGGGCGGCGCAGGAGATCGGTTCGTTGTGGAATACCGGTGAAGGCGGTCTCCACACCACATTGTATAAATATGCTTCTAATACCGTCGTCCAGGTTGCCTCCGGCCGTTTTGGGGTACATCAGAAATACCTTGATGCTGGACGTATCATAGAAATCAAGATTGGGCAGGGCGCGAAACCGGGTATTGGTGGACATTTGCCTGGTGAGAAAGTGAGCGTCGATGTCTCGAAGACGCGTATGATACCCGTGGGAACAGACGCTCTGTCACCGGCACCACAACACGATATATATTCGATTGAAGATCTAGCACAACTGGTATATGCCCTGAAAGAAGCGACGAATTACAGTAAACCAATCGCAGTCAAGGTGGCAGCAGTTCATAATGTAGCGGCTATCGCCAGCGGCATTGCGAGGGCGGGAGCCGACATCATTGTAATTGATGGGTTGCGCGGGGCTACCGGTGCTGCGCCAAAAGTGATCCGGGATAACGTCGGAATTCCGATCGAAATAGCTTTAGCTGCAGTAGATAGTCGGTTGCGGAAAGAAGGTATCAGGAACCAAGTATCACTCGTGGTAGCCGGTGGTATTAGGAGTGCGGGAGATATAGCAAAAGCAATTGCTTTGGGTGCCGATGCAGTGTATATAGCGACGGCAGCTTTGATTGCACTTGGTTGTACTGTTTGTCAACAGTGCCATACCGGAAAATGCGCCTGGGGTATTTCTACGAGCGATCTTTTCCTGAGCAAAAGAGTAAATCCCGAAATAGGAACGAGAAGACTCGTAAATCTGCTACATGGTTGGAGCCTGGAATTGAAAGATATCCTTGGTGGTCTGGGAGTGAATGCAATCGAGAGTCTTCGGGGTAACCGGTTGCATTTACGCGGGATTGGCTTGAATGAAAAAGAATTGGAGATTCTAGGAATCCGGATGGTAGGGAGCTAAAGATGGTAACAAAATCAGATTCGGTCATGGCGACAATAGATGCACAAGGGTTGCTTTTTAAGGAATTAAACACCCGGTTGCGTGGGATGGTGAATGCCGGGGTAGAACAAATTAAAATCGAGAATGTTTACGGACAGAGGTACATTGGCACTGACCTCAATAAACCGGTTGAAATCGAAGTACACGGCACTCCTGGTAACGATCTAGGTTCATTTATGGACGGGCCGAAAGTAGCAGTTTACGGCAATGCCCAGGATGGATGCGGTAATACGATGAATAATGGAGAGATCACAATTCATGGCCATGCCGGGGACATCATCGGGATGTCAGCCCGCGGTGGCAAGATATTTGTTCGAGACGACGTTGGTTACCGGGCGGCGATACATATGAAAGAATACAATGGAAAGAGGCCGATACTAGTAATCGGCGGGACAGCCCAGGACTTTGCCGGGGAGTACATGGCCGGTGGCGTGATGGTAATGCTCGGGTTAACACTTAACGGAAACCTTAAACACCAAGCTAACTTCATAGGGACCGGGATGCATGGTGGAGTAATCTATTTACGGGGTACAGTACAACCGTATCAATTAGGTAAGGAAATAGGTGTTGGAGAACTCGATGACAGCGATTGGCAGGTGTTAATTGGATTAATCAATGACTTCGCGAATCGATTTGATCTGGACACAAAAAATATAACTTCTGAGAAATTTGTAAAATTGTTCCCAAAATATTTAAGACCTTATGGTCGTCTGTATGCTTATTAGGGCTTCCGGGTGTTCAGAATACTGATATTAAGCAATCAAACAGAATATGCACAAAATATATGTAACCAGCTTCGTCAAGAAGGTTATTCCTGTGACGTGGCTGCCGTAGACGAGTCTGCGAGTAATATAGTAGCGACGAATAATCCGGATCTTGTCATAATAGTTCATCAGAGTGCTTATAGTATCAGCGAATTATCTTATTCAATAAAAGAACAGCTCGAACTTTCGGTACTGGCAATAATCGATAGCGATGTTCTCAGCAGGATCAAAGAACATTTTAACTACGTAGATGATTTTATTGTGAAACCTTTTCAGTTCGCCGAAGTCTTATTAAGGACCAATCGTCTGTTACTTAAATTGGATCAGAGTAAATCCAAAGAGTTACTCATCTGTGGCGATCTAAAGATAGATCTTGCCAGATGCGAGGTTTTAGTTGCGAACCGAATTGTGCCGTTAACTTTTAAAGAGTACGAATTACTGAAGTTCCTGGTGAACAACAAGGAAAAGGTCTTCAATCGGGATCTGCTTTTAAATAAAGTATGGGGTTATGATTATTACGGTGGTGACCGGACAGTTGATGTCCATATAAGGAGATTACGAAGTAAGCTCGAAGATGCCGAGCACAGTTTTATAGAAACAGTGCGGAATATCGGTTATCGTTTTCGCTGTGATAACTAAATAAGAAGTCTGTTTTTCTCCTCACAATAGCCGGTGAGTAGTTTTCACCGGCTTTTTCCGTTATTTAACTGTAACGTCTTTGAAATATATCTGAAACAATTCATCGATAAACTGGAATCAGTTCGATCAGGAGGTTAGAAAGATGGGCATTAATTCCGGAGACACGGCATGGATACTAATATCGACTGCCCTGGTAATGCTGATGACCCCGGGTCTGGCTCTATTCTATGGTGGAATGGTGAGGCGAAAGAATGCCTTATCAACGATCATGATGAGTTTTGCGATCATGGCTATCGTCGGTATCTTGTGGATAATTTACGGTTACAGTATCAGTTTCGGTCCTGATGTTGGTGGCGTGATAGGTAATTTAAACTGGTTTGGTTTAAATAATGTAGGCCAAGAGCCGTCTACTACATATGCGACTACGGTCCCTCATCTTGCTTTTATGATGTATCAAGGGATGTTTGCCATCATAACAGTAGCATTGTTTACCGGAGCAGTGGTGGAGCGGATAAAATTCAGTGCGTTGATAGTATTCGCAGTGCTATGGTTGACACTGGTTTATGCCCCGGTCGCTCATTGGGTCTGGTCTTCGGAAGGTTGGTTATATAAACTCGGGGCACTCGATTTTGCCGGTGGTACAGTGGTTCATATTAATGCAGGTATTTCGGCGTTAGCGTTAGCTATCGTTCTGGGACCGCGCAAAGGGTTCCGTGAGAAAGAAGCGATGGAACCTCACAATATTGGAATGGTTGTACTAGGAGCAGCGTTATTATGGTTTGGCTGGTTCGGATTCAATGCCGGTAGTTCGCTGACTGCGGGTGGACTGGCTTCAAGTGCCTTCGTTGTGACAAATACCGCTGCAGCAACTGCTGCTTTTACCTGGATGATGCTTAGCTGGTTTCATCGTAGACCTTCACTCCTAGGGACAGCCACCGGCGCAGTAGTGGGCCTGGTGGCGATAACTCCGGCAGCCGGTTTTGTACAACCATGGGCGGGTATACCGATCGGTGCTCTTGCGGCTGTCCTCTCATATTATGTAATGCTCTTCCGGGCAAAAAAGATGGGAGTCGATGAATCTTTAGATGTCTGGGCTTGTCATGGTGTAGGCGGGACATGGGGGGCAATCGCTACTGGAATATTTGCAGTAACTTCGGTCAACGCGGCGGGGGCAGATGGTTTAATTACGGGAAACTTTGGTCTGCTGGGTAAACAATTACTAACTATTGTGGTTGTGACGGCTTTCTCTTTTGGAGCGACCTGGGTATTAGCGCAGTTATTAAAAGTAACGATGGGTCTGAGGGTAAACGTAGTCGAAGAACGGGTTGGACTGGATATTTCACAACATGGAGAAAGAGCATATGGAGGTCTTCCGTAGATGAAAAAAATCGAAGCAATTGTAAGAGTAGAGAAGTTTGATACTGTCAAAGAAGCACTGGAAAATAGGGGATTTATCGGACTCACCTGTACAGAGGTAACAGGCCGGGGACAACAGAAGGGATTATCGTTACAATGGCGGGTCGGCGAATACAGGGTGGACCTGTTACCCAAGATCAAGATCGAGGTAGTGGTTACCGACGCGGACAGTCAGGAGGTAATAGATACCGTTTGCCGATATGCAAGGACAGGTGAAATCGGTGATGGAATGATATTTGTTACCCACATAGAACAGGTTTGCAGAGTACGGACCGGGGAACAAGGCGAATCGGCGCTCTGCCGAAAAACAGTTCAAGAAGCGAGTAAATCATAAATAAGTTAGGTATAGGAGAGTAAAATGAAAATGGTACAAAGTAGAACTAGCGCGGTAGCAAAAGTAATCGATCTGGCGAAAGAGAAAAAATGCCAGTTTGTCGACCTGAAATTTATAGACCTACCCGGGATATGGCAGCATTATACTCTGCCGATAACTGAAATGAATGAAGAACTATTTGAAGAAGGCAACGGATTTGACGGGTCATCTATCCGGGGATTTCGAGCTATTCACGAGAGTGATATGCTCCTGGTACCTGATCCGGATACTGCAATTGTGGATCCGGTAGAGTCTTTACCTACATTAAGCTTGATATGTGATGTGCGTGATCCGGTTACCGGAGAGGACTACGCAAAAAACCCGCGTCATGTTGCCCGAAAAGCTGAAGCCTATCTCAAGAGTACCGGGATCGCTGATGTAAGTTATTGGGGGCCTGAGCTGGAATTTTTCATCTTCAACAGTGTTCGTTTTGAACAGAACAGTCACACAGGTTATTATGCTATCGATTCCAATGAGGGTATCTGGAATTCAGGGAATGGCACCGGAGCAAACCTTGGTTACCGTCCCCGTCCCAAAGAAGGTTATTTCCCGGTACCGCCTACCGACCAGTTACAGGGCATTCGCACCAAGATTGCCCTTAAAATGATGGAAGCCGGTCTCTATATCGACAAGCACCACCACGAAGTAGCTACCGGAGGCCAGTGCGAGTTCGGAATGCGCTACGATACGCTTATGCGTCAGGGCGACAATGTAATGCTCTATAAATATATCGCGAAGAATGTAGCGATACAAAATGGTTTCACCGTAACTTTCATGCCCAAACCGCTTTTTCAGGACAACGGTTCAGGCATGCATATTCACCAGAGCCTTTGGAAGAACGGAGTCAACCTGTTCTACGATTCTAAAGGTTACGGGTTATTAAGTGAGATAGCAAAATACTATATCGGAGGATTGCTCGCCCATACTCCGGCCTTGCTAGCATTCTGTGCTCCAACGACTAATTCATACCGCCGCCTAGTACCGGGCTATGAAGCGCCCATCAACCTAGTTTACTCCCAGCGTAACCGCAGTGCTAGTATACGAATCCCACTGTATTCGAAGAGTGCGAAGACCAAGCGAATCGAGTACCGCTGCCCGGACGCCAGCAGCAATCCGTACCTGGCCCTAGCGGCCATACTTATGGCTGGCCTGGATGGTATCAGAAATAAAATAGACCCGGGTAAGCCTATCGATAAAGATATCTATGAATTAGAACCGGAAGAAAAAACAAAGATTAAATCGACACCCGGTTCGCTTCTAGAAGTGCTGGAAGCTCTGGAAAAAGACCACGACTTTTTACTGGAAGGTGGTGTTTTCACTCCCGACTTGATCGATACATGGTTAACCTATAAACGAAAGAATGAATATGATGCGGTCGCTTTACGTCCTCATCCCTACGAGTTCTATCTTTATTACGATATATAGATAATCTCCACGTTCATATTTACTCTCCTATTCTTGCAATGGTGAGGATGCTAGTCGCATCCTCACCATCCTGTTTTGTGGCGATAACCACAATCAGCGTGCACTTAACATATAGGAGCAAAATGTTTTTATGATATAATTTCAATACAGAACCGAAACAAGGAGGAGCGATGTCACTTCCTGAGAGAAGTAATACAGAAGCCAAAGAATATGTCCTGAAGACCGCTAAGGAACGGGGAATCAAATTTATCCGTTTGTGGTTTACGGATATTTTAGGCTTTCTAAAAAGTTTCGCCATACCGGTAGAAGAACTGGAATCGGCACTAGAAGACGGAGTAGGTTTCGACGGATCGTCGATCCAGGGTTTCGTCCGGATTGATGAAAGCGATATGATCGCAATGCCTGACCCGACCACTTTCTGCCAACTCCCGTGGCGGCCGAAAGATGTCGCTCCAGTCGCCCGGATGTTTTGCGATATATATACTATCGATAAGAAACCATTCGAAGGCGATCCCCGTTTTGTCCTGAAGCGAAATCTGAAAAAAGCAGCCGATATGGGTTATATCTACTATGTCGGACCGGAGTTAGAATATTTTTATTTCAAAGACTCGAAGAGTACCGAACCGTTAGATGTCGGCGGTTATTTTGACATGGATCCCCACGATGCAGCAATGGATTTACGTCGAGATACCGTAATGGCACTCGAAGATATGGGGATCGGTATCGATAAATCGCATCATGAAGCAGCAATCAGCCAGCATGAAATCGATATGCGATACGATGATGCATTGACTATGGCTGATAATGTAATGACATACCGACTTGTTGTGAAGGAAATAGCCCTGAAACATGGTGTTTATGCGACTTTCTTACCCAAACCGGTATACGGGATAAATGGTAGCGGAATGCATGTCCATCAATCGTTATTCAAAGGCAATACTAACGCTTTCTTTGATGCAAAAGAAAAGTATTACTTATCAAGAATCGGCGGGGCTTTCCTGGCCGGACTATTGAAGTATGCTCCCGAATTTACAGCGGTTACCAATCAATGGGTAAACTCTTATAAGAGGTTAGTTCCTGGTTACGAAGCCCCGGTATATATTTCCTGGGCGCAGCGAAACAGATCCGATCTTATTCGTTTACCAGCATATAAAGTCGGCAAAGAGAAAGAGACCCGATTTGAAATCCGATCTCCCGACCCGGCGGCGAATCCATATCTTTGTTTCAGTGTCCTGCTGACGGCCGGATTGAAAGGCATCGAAGAAGGTCTGGCTCCACCGCAACCAGTGGAAGAGAATGTCTATCACATGTCTGAAGCTGAAAGAGTTCGCCGCGGTATTGGGCAGCTACCTGGCAGTCTCTGGGAAGCGGTCCAGGAGACCGAAAAGAGTACGTTAGTTCGAGAATGTTTAGGTGAGCATACCCATAATGCTTTTATCTCGAACAAGAAGCTAGAATGGGACCGATACCGGGTACATGTGACCGATTACGAATTAAAAAACTACCTGCCGATACTCTAGCAGTCTAGAATAAAGATATGTGTCCCCGAGAATAACACCTGAACTAGCGGACGAGGTAACAGATAATCGAAAAGCAAGGTATTCGGTTAACGAATAATCTGGGTTTTATCCGGGTGGGCATGGCAGTGCCGAACTTAAAGGTTGCCGATGTCGATTTTAACGCGGCTGCCATTAACCGGGTTATTTCTGAAGCGGCGAAGCGCGATGTTCAGGTATTGGCTTTTCCGGAGATGTCGATTACCAGTTATACGCTGGGTGATCTGGTTTACCACGAAGCGTTGTTAACCAAAGCGTTACATGGGCTTGAAAGCATCCTAATAGAAACGAAAAATAGCGGCCGGGCAATGCTTGTTGTGGTGGGTATTCCGCTGGTAGCTGAACAAAAAATATTCAACTGTGCAGTGGTAATCAATAGCGGACAAATTCTAGGTATAGTACCGAAGACTAATATCCCGACCTACAGGGAATTTTATGAAGGCCGCTGGTGGTCGCCTTCGTACAATATTAGACAACCTACCATTGATCTACTCGGTCAGTCTTTGCCATTCGGGGCAGATCTCCTTTTCAGACTAAATAATAGTGATGCGATTGTCGGTATAGAGATTTGTGAAGACCTCTGGTTACCGCTGGCTCCCCACGAGTCCCAGGCACTAGCCGGAGCAACGATACTGTTGAATATTTCGGCGAGTAATGAAGTACTGGGTAAGAAATCATGGCGAAAGACGATGATAATCTCGGAGTCAGGACGGTGTTCGGCAGCATACGGCTATACCTCTGCAGGGATTGGCGAATCATCCAACGATCTCGTATTTAGTGGGCACGCCATTATCGCTGAAAACGGGGTAGTAATGGCGGAGTCAAAAAACCTTCCAAGAGAGCCGCATTTATTAATCAGCGATATCGATATCGGTCGACTGGCTTATGACCGCCGGTCGAACAGCAGCTTCCGAAGTGTTTCTGCCCGGGTAGCTCCTTATCGTATCTTCGATACCCAAGTAGACGATCCGTCACCGGTTAAACTGGAACGGGATATAGATCCTCATCCATTCGTCCCTTCAGACCCCGGCCAGCGAGGAGACCGGTGCCGCGAAATATTTTCAATGCAGGTTGCAGCTCTGGCACAAAAAATGCAAGGCGCTAAAAAGGAGAAATTGGTTCTCGGTATTTCCGGTGGTCTGGACTCGACACTTGCCCTACTGGTGGCGGCGAAGACAATGGATTTCCTGAAATTGCCCCGGAAGTATGTATACGCCTTTTCTTTACCTGGTTTTGGGACTACCTCAAGAACTAAACGAAATGCGACGAGTTTAGCGGAGAATCTAGGAGTCTCATTAGGTAAAGTAGGTATCGGCAGGAGCAGCCAAGCCCATCTGAGAGACCTGGAACACCTTAGCGACAGCGATGTCGTTTTCGAGAATGTTCAGGCACGTTACCGCACGGATTTTCTTTTCAACAAGGCCAATCAGATCGGTGGTTTGCTATTGGGGACCGGTGATTTAACGGAAGTAGCACTCGGATGGGCCACTTTTTCCGGGGATCACATGTCACATTATCATATCAATGCTTCGGTACCAAAAACACTCGTAAGATATCTGGTACGGTGGGTAGCAGAAGAGGAAATGGCTGATACTACCGTATTTCAAGTACTCAATGATATTTTGGCGACTCCGATATCTCCAGAATTAATCCGCCCTAAAAACGGTGAAATAGTACAAAAGAGTGAAGATATTATCGGGCCGGTGGAACTAGCTGATTTCTTTTTATACCCGTTTGTTCGCTTCGGAACTCCGCCGGGGAAAATTCTTTTTTTGGCGTACGAGGCGGCGAAACGGGGGTTATTCGATCGACCATATTCGCTTGAAGAGTTGAAAAAATGGTTGGTCAGTTTTATCCAACGTTTCTTTGATAACCAATTCAAACGGACCTGTATGCCGGAAGGGCCTAAAGTAGGATCCGTCAGTTTATCACCGCGCGGTGACTGGCGAATGGCATCCGAGGCTGAAGCGAAATTATGGCTGGAAGATGTCGAACTCATGTACCGTCATCTGAGGTGATAATCGACAACTACAAAAGCTGACATACTATCTATATTTTTCCCAAGATAACAATCCAGCTAATATAGATATTCTATTTTCCGGTTATGGCGGCTATACACTACCAATACCCAACGCCGATGTCGTGCAGTCGTCCGGAATAATAATTCCGAAGGGCTTCTTCTTGATCGAGGATAATAGTTTCACTGATGCCTTTAGGTTGCAGATGAAATACCCTTTTTGCTATGGTCAGTGCTTCAGCGAGATCGTGGGTGACGTAGACAGTAGTTGTGCGATAACCAGCCAGAACCTGCTTGAGTTCTCTGAGTAACGAATCAGCCAGTCTGGTATCCAAACTGCTGAGGGGTTCATCCATAAGCATAATGTCCGGTTCGAGAGCGAAAGCACGGGCGATAGAGACGCGCTGAATCATACCTCCGCTAAGCTGTCGGGGATAATAATGATAAAAGCCGTGAAGCCTGAGGTGATCCATCCAGGAACGGGCACGTCTCCGAGCGGATTCACGACTCTTTCCAGCGGCAATAAGAGGTAAAATGATGTTGTCTTCCGCTGTGCGCCAGGGAAGAAGCCGGTGGTCCTGAAAAATAAATCCAATTCTGGTGCTATCAATCTCACAATCACCGGCATCGGGTTGGATAGCTCCGGCGATCAATTTCAACAGGGTCGTTTTACCTGAACCGGAGGCACCAAGTACGGCGACGGTCTCGTTGGCTTTGATCTCAAAAGAAACATCGTTCAAAACCATCCGTCCCCCCAGGTTCTTAGTCACATGGTTAAATCGAATCATACTACTTTTTTCCAGCGTGTTAATCGGTCGCGCACTGGTCTTAATATCCCAAATTCAACCAATCCCAACATCGCGAAAGTAATAATCACCCAGGCGAAGAGAGACGCTGTATCCAGGAAAGACCATGATAGAAAGAGACGGTGCCCGATACCATTTCGGGCACCGATGAATTCTGCCAGAATCGATGCTCTTACGCCTACTCCAGCAGCTAAAGTTAAACCGGCTAATATTGAAGAACCTATTCCCGGCAGGTAGATCTGGGTTAATTTCAACCGCAATGTGATCTTGTATATCTTCGCCATTTCCAGTATCCGGGCATCGATAGCCATCATTCCTTCCAGGGTATTCACGTAATTTGTGGGTATAGTTATCACTGCGGTCATGAATATCACCTGGATGCTGCCCATACCGAACCAGAGCATCGCCAGAACCGAAAGTACGATTGCCGGAATAGTCATTATTCCCCAACGCATCGGTTCTAGAAAAAGGCGAAGGCGAGAATCCAAGCCAGCAAAAATACCAAGGGTAATTCCCACGATCGAACCACCAGCCAGGCCCAGCAGTAACCGGGCTAAACTATAGCCAAATTGACTCCAGAGAGTACCATTGACAGCCAGCTTTATTACAACAGCAAAAGTATCCGCCGGGGAGGCGATGATTATCGGGGATAAGACCAAGGAGAGGATCTGCCAGACGACCAACATACCGACAATCCCCAGACCAGCATAAACGGCAGGGTGTCTCAAAGGAGTTTTCAACTCCTTATTTTTCGGTTTACTCTTTATAATAGAAGCCGTCATCCGGGAGCTTGCCTCCGATAAAATTCGGGGAAACCTGCATCAAGGCGTTAAAGAATTTTTCGATATCAGGTTGGGCAGACGCGGCAAGAACAAAATCCCAATTTATATTCTGCATTGATTGAGTCAATACTTCGGAGGTAAACCCTTGTTCAGCGAGTATTCTAGCTCCTATTTCTCCGGCGGCAACTGGATTTTTCAGCATCCACTGGACGGCCTTCCGGTACTCGGATACAAATGTTTTAATGACGTCTGGTCGATTTTTAATGGGACCAAGAGCAACAGTACCAGCAATCGGGGTTCCCCCTGCCACCGATTTAGCGTACTCAGTCTGCATATTGAGAGCTCTCGTGAATGACGAACTGGAACTCTGTCCGCGCAAGATCACCGAGGTAGCAGCGGGTTCGGAGAGCAAAACATATTTTTCTTTACCAGATAGCAATAGTTGTGAACCCTGAACGGGGTCTGTTGCATAAATTATTTCGATGTCGGAACTCGAATTGATACCTTGTTGCTTGAGTATAACCTGAAACAGGGCATCCGGTACAGCTCCCTGATATGGCACAACTACCTTTTTATTTTTCAAGTCCTTAATAGAATTGATGGTTGTATCGGAGGTAACTAAATAAAGTATATTCCAGATAGAACAATCCAATAATTGAAGAGAAACCCCCTTGTTATAGAAAATAGCAGCAGAATTGGTGGGTAACGAGATGAAATCACCCTGCCCTCCGGTGATGATAGCCTGGAGTTGAGTGGGGTTTGCCCAGATTTCCAAAGTGGTTTCATTAGCTATCGAAGCCAGGCGGTGATGTTCCTTCATATATGCCAACGGAATTGACATCGGGCCGATTGTCCCAACAAGTCTGATTCGGTCGAGTTTGGATGGAACGGGAATATTATTTCCTGTGCAGGAAAAAAGAACCATACTAAATGAGAGGAATCCTGCGACAATTATTTTCCAAGCTTTCATCTACTCTCCAAATCTAAACCTTGATTATCAATAGTATTATACTCGTAATTAAAACGGCTGCATATTGATTCCGGCCTTCACAAGATAATTTATCTGAACAGGATATTTAATTCCAAATATCGATGTGTAGCAGTATACATTTTTGATCTTTTCAATTTGGTCAGGACGATCGAAGGCGATATAATATATCTCTTTCAACGAAAACAGCACGGGGAACTGGTGGAAATGTATTATGGAAAAAGAATATAAATATCAGAATTTTGAAGCAGCGACTTACAATGTCACTTCCCGAATAATCGATAAAAATATGGATTCCGGAGCCGGTCAGAAGATAGCGATTTATTATCGGGATCAAACAATTACCTACTTACAATTGCAGACTTTGATAAATCGTGTCGGTAATATGCTCAAAAACCTGGGTGTCGGATTTGAACAGCGAGTTCTGATATCCCTGTACGATTCTCCCGAAGCGCTGGCCTGTTTTTTCGGTGCGATCAAGATTGGGGCTATTCCCGTCATGGTCAATTATATGTATACTGCCGATGATTATCGTTTTATATTGAATGATAGCCGTGCTACTACACTAATAATTGACCAGGCTTTTGTGGAAGCTGTGGAAACCTGGCGTTCAAGATTACCTTTCTTAAAAAATACAGTAGTAGTCGGTAATCCAACCCTTGCATTTCACCAGTCTATGAGTGAACTGGTGACACAGGCTTCCGATGAATTGGAAGCTGCGCAAACCAAGGCCGATGATATGGCGTTCTGGAATTACACTTCGGGCAGCACCGGAGTACCGAAAGCAGTCGTACATTTACAACATGATATCTTTCAGTGCGTGGAGAGTTTCGGTCTGGGCATCCTGAAGATAAATGCGAACGATATTGTTTTTTCAGCATCGAAATTATTTTTTGCCTACGGTCTCGGCAATAGTGCTTATATTCCATTATCAGCCGGGGCTTCAGTTGTTCTGTTACCGGACAGACCTCTACCGGAGGTGGTTTTTCAGACGATAGAAAAATACAAACCGACGCTATTTTTCGGTATACCAACGCTTTATTCGAATATGCTGCAGGTGGAAAATGCAGTGATGAAATATGACTTATCTTCATTAAGATGTTGTATTTCTGCCGGTGAAGCTCTACCTTCAGAAATATTTTTCCGTTGGAGGGAGAAATTCGGTCTGGAGATTCTGGACGGACTTGGTTCAACTGAGATGTTGCACACTTTTATATCAAATCAGCCTGGTCAAGCAAAGCCAGGTTCTTCAGGCAAGATACTAAATGGTTACGCTGCTCGAATTGTCGATGAAAGAGGTCAGGATTTACCGGACGGAGAAATCGGTACACTCTGGGTAAAAGGAGATTCATCTGCGGCCTATTATTACCACCAACACGAGAAAACTAAGCAGTCAATGCTGGGCGAATGGTTCAACACCGGCGATAAGTATATGAGAGACGAAGAAGGTTATTATTATTATCGTGGTCGGGTTGATGATATGTTAAAGGTCGGTGGTATATGGGTATCACCTATCGAGATCGAGGAAACAATCATCCGCCACCCGGCGGTTCTTGAGGTAGCCGTCGTGGGGAAACCCGATGACGCCGACCTGATCAAGCCGAAGGCTTATATCATCCTTAAAAAAGACTACGTACCGAGCCCGGATTTAGCTGCCAATATACAGGCATTCGTCAAAAAATCAATTGCTGCATATAAGTATCCGCGTTGGATTGAATTTGTCGATGAGTTACCAAAGACAGCGACCGGTAAAATACAAAGATATAAATTAAGAGAATAAAGCGAGCAGTTATTAAAAAAGAATATACTTTGCTATAATGACAGCGACTCTGGGGAGATTACTCGGAGCGGACTCGTACGGGATCGGTTAATTATTAAGGAAGGAGTTAAACAATGACAAGTGGAGGTTTTCTAACCAGACCGT
Source organism: Dehalococcoidales bacterium (assembly GCA_037440885.1). GTDB lineage: Bacteria > Chloroflexota > Dehalococcoidia > Dehalococcoidales > UBA2162 > JBBITI01. The sequence continues at coordinate 35,583 of JBBITI010000024.1, forward strand.
ATCCGGATCAGAATCAGTCCGGGAATAACAAGGATTGGTCTGCTTTAAGCCCGCAGGAGAAAAGACAAAAGCGGTTTAAATGGTGGTTGGCTGCCGAAGGGATTAAATTTGAAAGTCCTGATGCAGAAAAAGCATATAAACAACGGGTGAAGCGTTTTATCGACGTGTATGAAGTAAGGCAACCGGATCGAGTTCCAGTTTCTATACCTATAGGAAACCTTCCGGCATATCGAGCCAATTTAACTTATCATGACGTGATGTATGATGCAGAGAAAGCGGTTAAAGCCTGGGCAAAGTTCAATGTAGAGTCAGGTCTGGATGCTTTTGCCAGCCCTGCCGGTATTCCATCCGGTAAGGTGTTCGAGATGATTGACCTTCGTATCTACAACTGGCCGGGGCATAATTTACCGATTGACGCCAGTGAATACCAGTATGTCGAAGGCGAGTATATGACAGTCGATGAGTATGACGACCTCATCCGTGACCCGTCCGATTTCTGGATGCGAACTTACCTGCCTAGAGTGGTTGGAGTATATGAACCGTTCCGGTTAATGCATCCTTATACTGATTTTACCGAAATCGTGCATGTGAACGGTTTGTTAGCGCCATTTGCCAGAAAGGAATACCGGGCAGCATTAAGGAAGCTGATGGCAGCCAGTAAGGAACAGGAGAGATGGAGTAAAATACTGATGAAATTCGGCCGCCGCAGCGTAGAAATGGGTTATCCAGCGGCAAGAGGCGCTTTTGCAAAAGCTCCTTTCGATACCATTGGAGATACTTTACGCGGTACTAAAGGAGTTTTCTTCGATATGTACCGTCATCCAGAGAAACTGCAGAAAGCGATGGATGTTATGGCGGACATCACAATCGAATCGGTGATATCCACCTGTAATGCTACTCGCGGGGTAATCGCTGGATTTCCGCTGCACAAGGGAGCGGACGGTTGGATGTCCAAAAAGCAATTCGATACTTTCTATTACCCATCATTACGGAAAATTATCTGGGCTTTGGTTAATGAAGGAATTCTGGTCTCGCTATTTGCAGAAGGAGGTTATGATACAAGGCTGGAGAGTTTCCTCGAATTTCCTAAAGGTTCGATAACCTGGCTATTTGACAAATCAGACATGATCCATGTGAAAAAGGTGTATGGCGGACATTTCTGTATATCAGGGAACGTACCTGCTTCGGTGATCAACACCGGAACGCCTGAACAAGTTAAAGAGATTTGCCGAAAATTGATCGAGACCTGTGCTCCGGGTGGCGGCTATATTCTGGCACCCGGAAATGCGACTGTCGAGAGAAATGCATTACCTAACATTAAAGCTATGGCAGAAGCGGCCATTGAGTATGGGATCTACAAATAACTATCATTAAGTTACCTTTTAAAACGGGTTCCATTTATTCGGAGCCCGTTTTCCTTTATTATTTAATGAACAGCAGGATCTAGCCCGGGAGACAATAATTTGGAAAGCGGTATATTCGACACTAGCCGCGGTGGCCGATTGGATAATCCAGAGCGTCTGAAGGAACTGCAACCCCTAAAACTGATCAAGGCCATTGCGGGAACTGTCTCAGGTATGACCTGTATTGATCTTGGTAGCGGAACCGGTGTTTTCGCCTTGCCGCTAGCCGAGGCGGTAGGTTCGCAAGGAACCGTCTATGCTATCGACAGAAGCGCTGATATGCTGGCTTTACTTAAAGAAAAGGAACCCCCGCAGAATTTATTGATGTTGCAGGCCGATGTCGCTGAAACTGGTTTGAAGAGTAAAATTGCTGATTTGTGTTTGTTAGCTTTAATATTACACGAAGTGACCAGTCCGGAGCAGGTATTAAAAGAAACGTGGCGCATACTGAAACCGGGAGGGAAATTGATAATTATCGAATGGAAAAAGGAGATCGATCGGGGACCACCGAGTTCGGTGAAAATTGCACGAGAGAAAATCGAGGGGATGTTAGCAGATACAAAGATTAACTTCAATGAATATATCGACTGGTCGCGAAATTTCTATGTCGTCATCGGGCAAAAACTCTGGTGAATTTTACTTCTCCGCGTTTTATAAAACTGCAAAAGTTCAGAAACATATTGGACTTTCAGTCTTTTCTAATTGAATAATGAGCCTGACGGAAGCCGATCACGATCAAGGATC